>CALVRS010000112.1 GCA_944358725.1 uncultured Bacilli bacterium | reverse complement strand
GGGGTATATTCTTTTTCATATTTAAACAATATAAATCTATTTCTAATTCCGTTTTTAAATTCTTTAATTAAATTTCTTTCATCTTTATTAAATCGATATGGATTTTCTTTACAAAAATCATCAATTATAGTATTAATGTTTTCCCATAATTTCTGACATATTTGATATGTTTTATTATAATCTATTCCTTGATATTTTTTTATATCATATTCTGGGTGAACTTTATATTTTTTATTTGTATAATCTAAAAGAGCAAAATAAAGTTTATAAAATAATTTTACATCTTTTGGATTTAATCTAGCATTTACTTGTTTTACAAATCTTTGGCTTTTATTTATTTCTGCTTCTTTTTTTGTTTTGTTAAATTCTTTTAATTCGTTTGGTGTTATGCCATTTAAAGCTCCTGAATTCATTTCATCCATAGCTTCATCCATTAATTTGAAAAAGTCTGTTAAATCGATGTTTTTTAAAGCTGGTACCGTTTCAATTGCTTCTTTTAAACTTTTTCTATCTAGATTTAATAGGGCATATTCTTGTATTGGTTTATATGCGGATGTTGAGAAGAATGGTAGTTTATTTAGTGCATCATAAAATTTTTTTATTTTTTTGTTATTTAAATTAAATGGGTTATAGAATAATGACTTGTAGTCTTCTTTTTCTAATTTTGGGAACTGTCCTACTCCTTGTTTTGCTCTTTGGTCTGTGAGTGCATCTTTAATATAATAATAGTCATTAAAAATTAAGATATCCATATATCTATCTATTGATTCTATGTATTCTTGCTCTTTACAAACGTAAAATTTAAATACTCTATTATTATCTATGTGATCTCTTATGGTATTTGAATCTTTTTTCAAAAGGGCAGAAAAAATTTCAATTATTGGTTCTTCTAAGAATGCTCCTTGAATTTTGCAAAAACTTACTAATGTTTCGTTTAATTCTGTTTTTCTTTTTACTTCTTGCCAGTTAACTATTTCTAAAGCTTTTTTGATGCTTTCATAGGCTTCTTCATATATTTCTATTTCATTATGTGGTGTATATTGTAAGTCAATCAATAGTTTTTGACTAAGTATTTCTCGCTCCCATTCATATTTATCATTTAAATATTCTTTATCTTTTTCTAAATATAGTTTTAAAAATTTTAATTCTCTAAATGTGCATATGTCTATAAGATTTTTTGGATTTTGATAAACTTCGTAAATTTTTTTAATCATTTGTTTTTTTGTTATTTTTTCATAGTCTTTAAAATCTTCAATTATTCTTGTATAAATATCAAATACGTATTCTTTTTTATAGTTATTAATTTCTTCAAATATTTTCATATACTACTCCTTATATTTTTAAAAGTTTTTTTATTATTTTTTTGATTTCGGATGGCACATAGTATGAATAATGATCACCATTTTCATATACAAATACCATTAAGCTTTCTATATCACTTTGATAAGCTGAAAGAAATACTGAATCTTCATTTTCTAATAGTCTTTCAAAATACATTCTAGTAAATATATCATCTTTACTTATATCTAAAATTATTTCAAAATCATCTATTATATATTCTTTTAATTCATTGATATCATCCAAAGCATTTTCTTCTAGTTTTTCTTTTAATAATTTTTTATTTAAGGCTTTTAAGGAAGATAGTAAATCTGTTTTCCCTTTTTTGATTATGTATCTTTCTAATTCTATTTCTTTATCTTTCATTTTTTGTTCTCCTTCGCTTAATATTTCATCTGTTTGCCTATGGCAACTAAATAGTCATAAATCATTTTTCACCTATTTTTATTTTCTAATCTTTCTATAGAAATGGTAAAAATTAATAATTTATTCATATTTTACCTCACTTTGAAATGATATATTTCTTTTAACTCTTCTACTATGTTATTAACTACTGGGCATATTATGGTATTATCCATGGTAGAGTATAGACTAAATATTCTTTCTTTTTTATTTGTGAAAGGATACTCTTTGCAATCTTTCGGTTTATCTTCTTCTAAAATACACTTATTATTTTTTAGAAATGGACATGGAGTTCTTTTTGTACTATAGGTATTATCGGAAGATTGTTTTAAATATCTTTTAATAAATTCTTCTTTATTTAAATTTAACTTTTTTGATGCTTTTTCTATTTCATTTTCTTGAAATTTTGCATATAATTTTTTACAACATTTTCTACATTTTGAACAGTCATAGTTGGTAAAATATTTTTTATGTAATCTTTTGAAATCTTCATCCAATTCTTGGTCATCAGCATTTGCTTTTAAAAATCTAGCAAATTCATAGTTTTCATCAATTTTTTTCATTATACACCTCTTTAGCTATAGTATATCATAGATCATAATTATTACAAAGCATTTAAAAGACATGCTTTTTAGGCATGTTTGCTTTCTTGCATTTTTATGGCTTCATTTAAAAGTTTTTCTGCTTTTTGTGTATCTTTTGTTTTTAGAAATTGAATCCATTTTTTTAAAAATAAATCTATATCTTTAATTTCTTCAATTCCTAAATTTAATATATCGTTTAAGTGGTAATAACTTAAATAATCATATATTTTTTGAAAGTTATCATATTTATCTGATGCGAGAAGTCCATAGACTATAAATAATTTAACTATATTTA
>CALVRS010000111.1 GCA_944358725.1 uncultured Bacilli bacterium | reverse complement strand
CATATAATCACCTACTCTAAATCATTTTCTTAATTTTGAACTTAAATATCTTAATGGTTTAGTAACTTTCCACGAAGTACTATTTAAGATTTTTTCTAATTCTTGCTGTAATTGTTTCTTTTCTTCTTCTTCTTTTATAGCATAGTTTATAATATTTAAAAAATCTTTTTTCTCCAGTTCTTTAATATTCATCGTCATAATTATTTTATTGTTTGCCTTAACATTCTTATTTATAATAATTTTTGGATCAGCGCTATTTGAAATATATTTGTTATTATAAAATATAAAGTCTTCCCATATTAGTTCTTCCTTTGAAATACCCTCTATACCTATTATTTCAAAAGAAACACCACTAATATCTGTTAAATCTATTCTTAACCTGTTTACATCTTTTTTTAATATGAAACTTAATAAAAATTTATTTTCTTTAGTTATATATACAAAATTATCACTATCATTTTCATTAAAACCATCTCCAAAATCATAGTATATCTTGTATGTATAATCAAAATTATTTTTCTTATGTGGAGTAAATTCTATATATTCATTACTCCAAACATTTAAAGGTATAACTCTAAATGGCAATTTTGTTTTAAAAAGACAATACATGAAACTTAGTTGATCTCTTTTACTGTATTTTGAAATCATTTCAAACCATAATTTCATTGTTTTTCTAACTAAAGGATTATTATGTCTTTTAATAATTAAAGTCATTTCTAACAATCCTAAATTATCAGCAAAATTATCTTCTTGATAAAAGCTTAGTTGTCTTCTAATAGTTTTTTCATTATCTTTTTTTTGTTCAATGCAAGCTATAGCTTCTTCTTTTATAGAATTTCTAACACTATGTTTACAAGCAGCTAGTAAGTCTTTTTCTAAATCAAAATAATTGGATAAAAATTCTTTTACACTTTTTTTAAATATAATTGAAGCATCTACATAAATACTTAATGTATAGTTCTTATCTAAATAAGGATCACCTAACATTTTAATCTTTCTTGATAAATAATGATTATCTAGTTTATTATCTTCAATGTAAATTATTTTCCAAGTTTCAGATTTAATTTTTTTATTATTAGTAAAACATATATAATCTATTCCTTCATTTATTCTTACTTCTTTTAAATCATCATAATTTCCAGTAATACAGGTATATACACAAATCTTCTCCATTTTATCTCCCTATTGAATAATAATTAATCTTCTTTTCTTTCATAACTTTTGGATTATAACAGTTTCTACCATCATAAACATTAGCTTTTCCTTTTCTCATATATTTTAGATAATTATCTACATTATAATCTTTTATTTCTTTCCACTCTGTCATTATTAAAACTGCATCACTATCTTTAATCGCATCATCAATTGTCTTAGCATAATTTAACTTATCACCATAAATAGCTTTTACTTTAGATATTGCAATAGGATCATATACTGTAATAATTGCATCATAATCTAATAACATATCTATATTCACAAGAGAAGGTGCTTCTCTTAGATCATCTGTCATAGGTTTAAAAGATAAGCCTAGTATAGTTACTTTTAAATTTTTTAATGATTCAAAATCTTCTCTTAATTTATCAAAAAGTACTAACTTTTGTTTCTTATTAATTTCAATACAATCTTTTACAAGTTTTAATTCACAATCATTTATTTTACTAAGCCAGTGTAAAGCTTTAGTATCTTTTGGAAAACAACTACCACCATAACCTATTCCTGGTTTTAAAAATAATGAACCTATTCTTTTATCATAACTCATACCTTTAGTAACATCATCGATATTAGCACCTACTTTACCACATAAGTTAGCTATCTCATTGATATATGATATCTTTAAAGCTAAAAAGTCATTTGATGCATATTTAACCATCTCAGCACTTCTTCTATCCATCTCAAGATAAGGAACATTATAAGGATCTTTAGTTAATGCCTCATATAACTCTCTCATAATACTAAAAGTCTTTTCATTTTCTGCACCTACAACAATTCTACTAGCATATAAAGTATCATGTATTGCCGTACCTTGTGCTAAAAACTCTGGATTACTAGCAACTGTTATTTTAATATCAGATTTTTTTGTAGAAAAGTATTTTTCGATATCATCATTTGTACCAATAGGAACAGTAGACTTAATAACTACTACTACATCTTTAGTAATATATTTAATAATATTATCACAAACATTATATACATAATCTAAATTAGCACTACCATCTTTTCTCTCAGGAGTACCAACTCCTATTATAATAACATCACTATCAGCATAACAATTATTATCTGTTGTAAAATTTAAATTATCTTTAGATAAAGATAAATATTTATCTAAATCTTTTTCATATATTGGACTTTTACCACTATTTAGTAAATTTATTTTATTACTATCAACATCAATACAAGTTACTTTGTTACCTATATATGCTAAAACAACACCTGTAATTAATCCTACATAACCAGTTCCTGCTACTACTACTTTCACTATTTATCACCACCATAAAACTCTTTATACCAATTAACAAATTTATTTAACCCTTCTTCTAAAGATGTCTTAGGAACAAACCCTGTTTCTTTGGTTAAATCTGTAATATCAGCATAAGTTTGATAAACATCTCCAGGTTGCATAGGTAAATAAACTTTTTTAGCCTCCTTACCTATTTCTTTTTCTAATATTTCAATAAATTTGCTAATTTTAACAGGATTATTATTACCTATATTATATATTTTATAGGTAACACCATTTTCATCTTCTAAAGGAACTTTATCTAACAGTTTAACAATTCCTTCAACTATATCATCAATATAAGTAAAATCACGATACATATCACCATTATTAAATACCTTTATCTCTTTATCATCAATAATATTTTTAGTAAAAGAAAAATAAGCCATATCAGGTCTACCATAAGGACCATAAACTGTAAAAAATCTTAAACCTGTAACATTTATATTATATAAATTACTATAAGCATAAGCTAATAACTCATCACTTTTCTTAGTCGCTGCATATAAACTAACTGGTTGATCTACTTTATCATCAGTAGAATATGGTACTTTCTTATTTTTACCATAAACAGAAC
>CALVRS010000110.1 GCA_944358725.1 uncultured Bacilli bacterium | reverse complement strand
TTTTGATTATTATTTTACTTTCTGTAATGATTTATAAAAAGAAGCCTAAGGCTCTTTATATTTATAGTTTGATTGTTTATGTGGCAGTTATTGCTTTATATTTTTTTACTTATCCTTCTTTAAGAGATATTAGCGCATATATACTTGATGTGCGTCTTTCAAGTGCTCTTAGAGATATATTTTTAATTGCATCTATTTTACAACTTGTTAGTTTAATTTGGTATGCGATTAGGGCAACGGGTTTTGACATTAAACAGTTTGATTTTGGCAGTGATTTACAAAATTTAGATATTGATGAGAGAGATAGCGAAGAAATTGAGGTTTCTTTGGAGTTTGATCAAAATAAAGTACATAGAAATATTAGAAATAAAATAAGGCAGTTTAGATATGTTTATGGAGAAAATAAATTTATTATTAATACTGCTTTGATTATTTTTGCTATTGTAGTTGCTTTTGAAATTTATACAAATATTGGTATTTATACAGCTTCATATGCTCAAGGGGAGTCTTTTAGTGCGAGTGGTGTTGTGATGAATGTTAGAAATACTTATTTGACACAAAACGATCCTCGTGGTAATAAGATAACTGATGATATGCTTGTTATTGTTAAGTTTGACATTAAGAAGCAAGGAAGTGTGGATAAGATATTGAACACTGGTTTAGCTACACTTAGGGCTGGCGGAGCTTCTTATGGTCAAAATAGAGATTATGCGAAAGAGGTATATGATTTAGGTACTCCTTATACTGGCCAAGCTTTGAGTGATGAGTTTCAAACATATATTTTAGCTTTTGCTGTTCCTAAAGATGCGGCTTCAGGTGATTTGACATTAAGATTTAATGATAATGTTAGTTATGTTAAAGGAGAACTTGGAGCAAAAAATATTTATGTTGATTTAAATCCAATTAATTTGAGTGGTCATAAAAATGCTTATGAAACTAAACTTGGAACTGTTTTAGAGTTTGAAAATAGTATTTTAGAAAATATGAGTTTACAGATTAACAGTTATGAGATTGGCGATAAATTTAAAGTTAATTATCAGTATTGTTATGGAACTGATAAGTGTATAGATTCTTTGGAATATGTTGTGCCGACAGCTACAGGTAATTATTTAAAAACACTTATGAAGATTGATGGCAAGTTTGATTATGATAATAATATTAATGATAGCAGGATAACTAATTTGGTTTCATTTTTAAATACTTTTGGAACTGTTAATTATAAAATTGGTGATAACTGGCTTTCGCAAAAGATGAATACGGAGAGGGTAAAACCTAAAAATGGTAAGGATTCGGCAATTTATATTGAAGTTCCTAACGAGTTAAAAAATGCGACAGAGATTAATTTTACTTTTAATATTCGTAATTTAACTTATAAATATATTTTAAAATAATAAGGTAGTGTGTTATAATGGAAAGGAGGATAGGCAAGTGGGAAAGAAGATTAAATATTTGTGTTTTGCTTTGGTATGTAGTTTTATGTTTCCTTTTATAGCTCATGCGGAATGTGATTATCAAAGACAAGCTGAACTTTCAAGATTGGCTAGCAATGTACAGCTTGCTTATCTTTATAATGAAGAAACTGGTTTTCAAGTAATTATGACTAATTTGACGAATGATTTATATGCTACAGATCTTTATGATAGGGTAATAGCTGGAGGAAAGGAACAAGTATTTAATTATGCTAGTGGTTCATATGGTTTTGATATTTATTCAAATGATCCAGCTTGCCATGGAATTAAGTTAATTAGAAAAACGATAACTTTGCCAGTTTTTAATGTTTATTCGTTGTATGATGTTTGTCAACAATATCCAAATTTTAAATACTGTCAGGTTTGGGGTAATATTAATATTGATCATTCTCAATTTATGAGTGAATTTAATGCATATAAAAAAAATGTTTTGTCTGAGAAACAGAGCATAATTAAGGAAGAAGAAACTAGCGTTTTGGATAAAATTTTGGAAGTTTTAAAAAATAATATTGTAATGATTGCTATTCTTAGTGGAATTATTGTAGTGACGATTATTGTTATAATTGTTACGAAAAAACGCAAGTAGTATTGGGGAGGAATTATGAAAAAAAGAATTATTTCATTAATTATTTTCATGTGTTTATTAATTATTATTCCAACATCAATTTGGGCTGTAACTGGTGGAGGTACTGGTGATTCTGGTTCTGGTGGCGGTACTGGAGGTTCTGGTACGGTTGCTAATACATTTTATTATCAATTTGGTGGTCCAGATGCGATTAGAACAGGTGCCTATAAATATGAACTGGCTTATTTTAATAAGGATGGTAGTCGTGAGATTTTAAGTACAGTGATTGCACAAGGTGATACGTATCTTAGCTATGGTAATTCAGGAATTATTATTCAAAGAGTAAAAGAATATTATGAATATTTGAAAGGTAGAAATTCAAATGTACATTATACTACGTCTGGTGAATTAGTTAATTTAGCTAACCAAATAGAAAATGGTTATGCTATATCTGAGTTATTTCCTGGTATGACTGTAGAAAGTGCTGAGTGGATTTTGAATGTTATTTTGGATAGTAATACTGGTTTTGGTATGAGTGAGACTGATATGCAAAGAGAGCAAGACCAAAATCCTGGTACTATAGATTCATATGGATATAGAATTTTGATTCAGAAAATACAACTTTATGGTGTAGGTGGTAGTTATACTAATAGTTTTGCGGCACCACGTAAAGAAGTTGCTAGTGATATGATAAGCAATGGTGGTGTATATTCGAGAATTGGCAGATGTGTTCAGTTATTTGGTAGACAAACAGGTTATGCTAGAGAACTTTATACTGAACAAAATGATGTACATATTAAAAATGGTACAAATAGCAAAGGAAATATTGGTAGATATTCTGATGGTTCATCATTTGTTAGATGGTGTAATAATAACGGTATTGGTTTTTCTTGGGGTTCTAGTGAAGATAAGACATCGGCTTTGGCAGATTGGCAAGATGGTTTAGGCTATAATATTTTATGGTTTACAACTGATCCTTTTGGTGATTATGATTACTCAGTAGATATGGCTTACACAGATTGTGATAGTACTGATCCAGAAAATATTGCGTATGTTATTAAGGACACAAGCAGCTGGGGAGCAATTTTAAATAGTGGCAGTTCTGATAATGGTAATGTTCAAGGTTATTTTAATAAAGGAGAAGAGGGACATGGCGACGTTTTTTGCCGCGATGAGTTTACAATTTATTTTCCAAATGCTAATAATCAAATTTATGTTGATCCAGGAAGATATTTTGTTTTGTATCCCGAGCAAAAAGATTTGCTGTCTTTAAATAGTGTTGGTTCTTCTACTATACCGAATTTAAAGCCATATAAGGTTTATAGAAAAAGAGAATGCCAAACTAATTTAGTTCAAGGTGAAAAAGAGACTGATGCGGCTTTTATAGCTAGGCAGCAAGCAGCTTTATCAAGTTACGAAGCTGACAGTAAAGAAGATTTTTATTCTAATATGGGAACTATGTATTTTAAATATAATGAGGTATATGAAAATAGTAAATATAGTATGAATAGTCCAGAAGCCATGAAAAGGTATGATGTTTATGACAGCGATCCTGATAAAGATTATAAAATGGGAATGGCGACTGAAGGTAAAAAGGTTACTATGACAATGGAAAATACTAATCTTTACAAATTACCTAAAGATTATTACCGTTATGTTAGATTAAGTGATGGCCTTTCTGTACATAAAATAACTGGTAGTGCAAGTGAATATAAAGATGTAGGTATTTCTAATTTACCTGTGTCTTATGAAAATAAAGGGGTAAAATTATATGGTACAACAGTAAAACTAGCTGATATTCAATTTGGTTATGATTTACCAAGTGTTGGTACAAAAATTAATCAAGCGGTTACTGATGATAGTTATTTAGCTACGAAGGATCCGGGGGAAAATATTTATCAGCAATATATAAATGGCGATTATAGTGATAGTGTTAAAACGCAATTAGAAAATAGTGCTTGCGGTATACTTTTTGGCTTTGGTACTGATGAGTTTGATAAATGTGCTAAAGAAAGGGTAAATGATAAAACTCCAGATGGTGGTACTGGACTTTCCTCAGTTTCATTTAGTACTGGTTCAAATTATATTTGTAAAATTTTATCAACAGATTCAGATATTCCTGGTAATGGCTGTAAAACTAAAGCTGATGCTGACAAACTAGGACTTGATTGGAATAGTAAAAAAGGCTATTGTTGTCCTGTGGGTACTACTTATAATAGTAAAACTGGTGAGTGTGATGATGGCTTTGATGAAAATGCTTGTAAAACTGAAGCGGATGCTGATAGAATGGGAGTAGATTGGAATCCTAAGACTAATAGTTGCTGTCCACCTGATACTACTTATAATAGTTCTACGGGAAAATGTATAGATGATCCGGATACACCACCTTCTACTGACGATGGTTGTAAAACTGAAGAGGATGCTAAAAAATATGGTGTGGATTGGAATCCGGTTAAACGTCAGTGCTGCCCTGAAGGAACTACTTATAATGAAAACACTGGAAAATGTTTAGCTGGTAATGAAATTGATCCTGTTTGTCCTGAAAGTGATTGTCCATATGGTTGCTGTCCATCTGGAGAATGTGCACCGATGCCAACTATTAATGGTGAGCCTTATTGTCCTGGTCCTGGTGGAATAGATGTTATTTATAGGACAATTGATTTAGAAGATCCATTTCCTGGTCAAGCGGCTTCAAATAGAGAAACTGGTTCTAACTGGTGTGCTTGGCATAATGGAATATTTGATTGTAGTTATGATAATTTAACGGTTAAAAATGTTATTACAAGACAAAAAACTCAAACTAGGAAAGATGGTTCAAAAGTTTATGATGAGGGTCATGTTTTATATAAAATTACTTTAGATTCTTCTACTATTAAAGCTATTAGAAGATATAATGATAAAAATAAATATGATGATTGGAACTTAGTATGCCATGATAATGGTAAGAAATGTTATAGTAATTTTTTGTAATATGTTATTGGTTCTAAAATGGGCGGTCTTTGTTATAACGTAGATACTAGTAGTTTTGATACTTGCAACAAGGATGTTTAGGAGGTGATAAAACATGAAGGAATCGTTTTGGGGTATATTTGTAGTTGGTCTTGGAATTTTATCTATTTTCTTCATTGTTTTATTCCAAAATTTAACTAATACTGATGAGCATAATTCACAGCTTTTGAAGGAGGTTACGGAAGCTTCTATGTGGGATGCGTTTGATTATGCATCATATAGAACAAATGGAACGATTAGAATTTATCGTGAAAAATTTGTTGAAAGCTTTATAAGAAGATATGCTGAAAGTGCTAGTACAACAAGAAATTATGAGATCAAGTTTTATGATATTAATGAAAGCCCACCTAAAGTAAGCTTGAGTGTACAAAGCGGAGTTGCAGGTGTTGTTGGTAGAACTGAAATGACATTTGATTTACAAAATAGAATTGATGCCATTTTGGAAGTACCTTATTAGAAATAAAAGAAAAGAGAGGATGAGTATATGAATAATTTGACGGCTTCGGCTAAGAAATTTTTGAAAAACAAAAATATGGTAACAATTATTGGAGTTGTTATAATTTTGATTTTACTGTATGTTGGTTATAGTACACAAATCAATAGGGCAGTAGAACCTGTGCAAATACCAGTTGCGACACAAACAATTCAACCGAGAACAGAGATAACAGATGATATGGTTGAACTTATCGATATGCCAAATATTTCACTTAGTGATAATGTTATTAGAACTAGGTCAAGTATTGTTGGTAGATATTCAAATGTTAATACGGTTATACCTGAAGGCAGTATGTTTTATACAGAAACTGTTGTAGATGAGGATGAACTTCCTGATGTGGCTTTTTCTAAGGTTAAAGCAGGTGAGATTCCATATAATTTCCCAATTGATATGGAAAGTACTTATGGTAATGCTATTATGCCTGGTAATATGATTGATATTTATATGAAGATAGGTGATGGTCAAGATGAAAAAATTATGCTTGGCAAACTTATTGAAAATATCGAAGTTTTAGCGATTAAGGATTCTTCTGGACGTGCTGTGTTTGAAGATACTAATGAGCAAAGGACTCCATCTATGATGATTTTTGGTTTAGAGCCTAATTTATATTTGATGCTTAAGAAAGCTTCTTATATGAGTTCTTTAGGTGTTGAACTTTATCCTGTACCACATGGCGGAACTGTAGAGGCAGAGGGAGCTACACAAGTTTCTACGCAACAGTTAGTTGATTATATTGATGCTCATTCTGTTAATATTCCTATAGTTGATGAGACAGTTACTGATCCACTTACCCCAACAGTTAGTGAAACTGGTGGTGCAAGAAATACTGTTACTATTAAGTATCCTGAAGGATGTAATGGTACTTATACATGTACTTATGTGAAGGATAATGGTAAGTCACAGAGAGTAACTGGAACTACTCAAGAGGTTGTTTATACTGGTAAAGGTACTTTAACGGCTACGGTACAAGAGTCTGATGGTACAGCTCATACAATTACAATTGATATTCCAATGACTAATTCAACTAATTCGGAGTCATAATATGAATAATGTTTTTGAACAAATTGATTTTGGCCATTTAAAACCTTATTTGGCTGATGATGATATAACAGATATTTCTTATGATAATGGTGGTCAGATTCATTTAAAGACTTTATCTAAAGGAATATTTAGAGTTGAAAATCCGGCTATTAATGATGCGTTTATGGAAAAGCTAGCGTTTCAGTGTTCAAATGTTATGGGTAAGACTTTTAACATGGCACATCCATTTTTGGATGCTGAGAGTGCTGAGCTTCGTCTAGCTTTCATCCATCCATCGATTGCTCAAAACGGTATTGCTTGTGTTGTTCGTAAGACACCGGCAAAGATACGTTTACAAAAAGAAAAAATAGTTGCGGATAAGTATGTTGAATTAGATATAATCGATTTTTTGGAGCAATGTGTTCTTGGACACTGCAATATTATTGCATGTGGTGAAACTGGTTCTGGTAAGACTGAGCTTATTAAATATTTAGCTTCAAAGATTGCTGAGGATGAAAAAATTATTACAATTGAAGATACTTTAGAACTTCATTTGGATAAGATTTTTCCTCATCGGGATATTGTTTCGATGAAGACTAATAATATTGCATCTTATACAGATATTTTGGAAGCTTGTATGCGTCAGAATCCTAAATGGATTTTGCTTTCAGAGGTTCGTAGTGCTGAGGCTGTTTTAGCAGTACGTAACTCAATTTCTTCTGGTCATTATATTTTATCGACAATTCATGCGGATAAGGCTTCTTCTATTCCTAACCGTTTATATAGTTTACTTGAGACAAATCAAGATGTTAATCAGTTTTTAAGTTCTATTTGTAGATATATTCAGCTTGGAATTTATATTCGTGGTTATACGGATAAAGCTACTCATCGTTTTAAACGTGAGATTGCAGAGGTTACGGAGTTTTATGTTACAGATGACACTAATGAAGCTCGTCACAATGTTATTTATAGAAAAGGTGCGGATGGCAAGGTTATAAGAAATAATCCTAGTCCACATTTGATAGATTATTTGGAGGTTCAAGGTGTATTTTTACCGAAGGAACTTCAGAATATTGCTGGTGAGACTTATACTGATGGTGAGTCTATGAAAAGTAATGCGGATAAGGCTTTGAATTTAACTGATAAATCATCTGCTTCTGAGAGTGAGATATTAAATGGTAATGCATTTAGCAGTGCATCTAGTGGTAATAATTTAAATAGTACTACAAGTAATATTAACAGTTCTTTAAATAATGCTAATGTTTCGAGTGATAGCTTTGCTGGTAATTTTAATACAAATAATTTTGAAGGTTCGAGGCAGTCTAATGTTTTAAATAATGTTAATTCAAATAGTATGACAAGTTCTAATTTGAATATGGTTAATGGTGGATTTAATACTTTGACTAATCAAAGTGAAGTATCTGAAAAAGCTGTGGAAAATTTATTTGAGTAAAGGAGGGTACTATGACTTTTGTAATTCTTTTATTAGTTACGATTATTGCAATATTTATTGTTTTATATCGTAATAATAGTAATACAAATAATGTTTATAAATTTATTAATAAAAAACTTGGTGTAGTTTATGATAAGTATGCTCCTTATTCATTTAAGGTAATTAGAGAAAAGATTAAGGAGCTTGGTCAGGAGTATACACCAAGACAATATGTTATACAGATAGTGGTTTTTGCGGTAGGTGCTGCGGTTATTACTTATTTGTATTTCTATAATATTTTAGTATCTATTATTTATGCTGTGTTAGCTGTTTCTGTTATTCCATATTTGACATATCTTAGATGTAAAAGACTTTATAGTGAGTTTATTTTTGAACAAATACAGGTTTATACAACTAATACAATTATGGAATTTGGAACGACACAATCGTTTGTTAAAGCTCTTGAGGGTGTGTATTCTTCAAATGTGCTTGAAGATCCAGTTAAGTCTGATGTTAAGATGATGATTGATATGGCATATCAAAATGGTACAATTGAACAGTCTATAAATTATATGAATTCAAAATATGATTTTTATATAGTTAGAAATATGCATCAGTTATTTTTACAAATTACTAATGAAGGTTCTCGCGATGCAGGAGAGTCTTTGGAAAATATGAGTCAGGATATAGATATGCTTGTTGAGAGTGTATACCGTGATAGAATTGATAGGGCTACATTTCATAAGAAATTTTTACAATTTGGTATTATTCTTTATTTGATGGTTATGCTTGTTCAGTTTATGCTTGGTATGGAGACTTATAATGAAATGCTTACAAACTGGTGGGTACAGGTTTTGTTACATGGAATAATATGGCTTAATACTTTCTTTATCTTATCTGGTGAAAAATATTATAATGAAGATGTGGGGGCTGAGTAATATGAGTATAGGTATAACATTTATAATTATTGCAATTATTGTAATATTTATTCTTGAGGTTAATAATCATTTTAGTTCTAACAAATTCATTAAAGAGACTGAACCTTATTTTAGGGTTTTGATGGAAGATGATTATGAGTTTTTGCTTAAGATAAAATATGGTAGTGATATTGATGTAAATAAGATGTATGGTCTTAGGGTACGTAATGGAATTGTTGGTATTATCTTTTGTTTATTTATATTTTTACAACAACTTTCATTTGCATATATATTGCTTTCTTTACTTCTTGGTTTTGGTTTTTTTAAGTTACCATATATGCAGCTTAGTAGTTATTATAAGCAAAATTTGCATAAAATTAATTTAATGCTTCCATACTATTTAAAGGGACTAGAAATTTTAGTTCAGCATTATACGGTACCGGTAGCTTTGTCACGTTCGATAGAAACGGCTCCAGATCTTTTTAAATCTGGTCTTAAGGAGCTTGTGGCGAAAATTGATGCGGGTGATTCTTCTGTACAACCATATATGGATTTTGCCCATCAATATCCAGTTCGTGATTCAATGCGTATGATGAGACTTTTATATAGGCTTGGTTTAGGTAGTCAAGAAAACAAACAGGAGCAATTACTTATGTTTTCAAGAACGATATCGACTTTACAAAATAAAGCCCGTGAGCAAAAGTATAAAGAGCGTTTAGAGAAGATGGAAAATAAAACGATGATGATGCTTTTTGGTACTGGAGGCGGAATACTAGGTTTTCTTTTATTGTCAATGATGATGATGATGAGTTATTAAGTATAGTCAATTTATATAAATTGTGTTATAATTAAAAATAGGAGGGTAGGTGATATTTAATGAAAGAAGCAGCAGGAGAAGCAAACTTAACAGTTGTTGCTATTATTTTGATTGGTGTCATTGTTGCAGTTGTTACACCACTTGTCAATAGTTTGATGAGTAGTACTGCTGAACGTGCTTGCTGTACAGATGCTGGAGGTGTCTGGGAAGATGACGGATGTCAAGGACATAATCAGAATTTATATAATAGGTGTATTGAGTCTGCTCAAGGTGGCGCAGATGAATAAAAAGCTTGCTTTTTTGGAAGCAAGTTTTTCTTGAATAATGAGGCGGTGAGATAAAATGCGGGAAGGAATAGGCAGTGTATTTTTATACAATATGATTATTTTATTTATTATAATTGTTTTTGGCCTTCTTTCAGCAACTATTAGTTATTATAAGGCTTTTAAGGTAAATGAGAGAATGCTTTATATGATTGATAAGTTTGAAGGTTATAATAAAGGTTCTATCGAAGAGATTGAAAATTTTCTTACTAGTATTGGATATACTTATAGTCCAACTGGTCAAAGAGATTGCGATGAGTCTAAAGATGGTGGTGTGCTTGTCACTGATAGAAATGCTAGACATTATTATTGTGTTTATTATTATAAAGATGATCGCGGAATTAATGAATCTGGTAGAACGAATGGTGACAGAGAGCCAATTTATTATAATTATGCTATAAATAGTTTTATTTATGTTGATTTACCTATTGCTGGAGCATTTAAGATACCGGTTTTTACTAAGGGAGAGAGAATATATAATTTTAGTGACGGTCAGGAGCAAGGTGATAAAGTATGAAAGAAGCAATTGCTAATGCTGGTGTATTTAATTTGATTATTATTTTTGTTATTGTTTTGATTATGTTATTTATTGGTTCTCTTTCTTATTCAAGAGGTTTTAAGGCTAAAAATAAGATTGTCGAAGAGATTGAAAAGGATCAAGATTTTACTGCGTCTACGCAAGCTAGAGTAGAGGAGTGGCTTGGTAATATTGGTTATAGGAATATTACTGGTTATGATACAGCGGCTGATCGCTGCGCTAATAGTATAAGCGGTAGTAATGGTGGTTATGATGGTATACTTGCTAATACTCAAGGACAATTTGAATACTGCGTTTATGAATTTGATACTTGTGCTGGCAATTCTAATTCATCTAAATGTGGTAAGTATTACCGAGTAATTACTTATATGTATTTTGATTTACCGGTTTTAGGTGGTATATTAAAACTTCCTGTAACTGGTGAAACTATGATTTTTAATGAAGTTACTAGTTAGGAGGCGATATAATGAATGTTATAATTGCTAATAAATTTCGTGATGCATTATCTAATTTGGATGTTGAAGTTATAAAATCTTTGGAAGGGGAATTTACGGTTGATGAGATTATAAATACTTTCCAAAATTTCTTTTTTCAAAAGATGATTTTAGATGTTACAGCACTTAAAAATTATAAGGATGTTAAGACTTTACAACAACTTTCTTTGTCTTTAGATGTTGAAAAGGTTGTTTTGCTTTTAGATGGTTCGCCAGAGACTTCTAGTCCAGAATATTTATCTGATTTGATTTCTGTTGGTATTTATAATTTTACAATGAATGTTGATGGTGTTAAATGGCTTATTGATCATCCTAATAGTTATCGTGATGTAGCGCAATATCATCAACTTGATACAACGCATGATGTTTCTTACGGAACTGCACCTTCTAATTATGCTCAGGATTTTAAAAAGTGTTTTGTTATATGTTTTAAGGATATTACACCTGGAGCTGGAGCTACTACATTAATATATATTGCTAAGAAACAACTTCAGCATAATTATGATGTTGTGGCTGTAGAGGTTGATAAGCATGATTTTATGTATTTTGATGAGGAAAATATGTTTAGTATAACTAGTGGTGAGCTTGGTAATACTATTTCTAAGTATAGTTCTTCTGACATAATTTTACTTGATGGTAATACTAGTCCAACGGCAGATACTTTTGCTAGCGAAGTTATTTATTTACTTGAGCCTTCTAAAATACAGCTTAATAAGTTATTAGCGCGTGATCCTAAGGTTCTTGAGAGAAATAAAAACAAGAAAATTGTTTTGAATCAATGTTTACTTAGCAGTCAAGATATTTCTGATTTTGAAATTGAGACGGGTTTAAGTGTGTATGCGACTATTCCACCGCTTAATGACCAAAGTGATGAGAATGAAGCTTTGGATGAATTTTTTGCAAAATTAGGTTTTTATAAGCAGAGTCCTAATGGTGAAGGAAAAGAAAAAAAAGGAATTATGGGATTATTTAATAAATAATTCTTTTTTAATTTTTTCTAGTTTATCGTAAAAAAAGTAAAAATATTTAAAAAAATTACGCTATGGCGTAATTTTTTGACATTTTTGAAAAATGATAATAAATAATTGGTTATTAGATAAATAATTATTTGAAATGAATTTGTAAATTAGTTGTATATGTTTTTCTATCTATTGACAAATTCTTTAATAAAAGGTATATTTATTATGTAGATTAAGAGGAGGTTTATATGTTAAATTTGGTTAATGTTTTAAATTATTGTGAAGAACTTTTTCCTGCAGGTACTGGTGGTGGAGAAGCCGGTATACCAACAGGTATAGGTAATGTTGTTCATTTAATTGTAGTAGCTATTCAGGTTGTAGTACCAATACTTTTAATTATTTGGGGTATGATTGATTTTGCTAAAGCAATTATTGGACAAGACGAGGATAAGATTAAAGCTGGTCAGAAGACTTTTATTAAAAGACTTATTGCCGCTGTTGTTGTATTCTTAATTGTTACTATTGTTCAACTTGCAATTAATTTAGCTGCCAGTGTAGCTGAAGATGGCGATGAAAATAATGCTGGTAGTGCATGGACTTGTGCTAAAGAGTTAATTAGTGGACAAAATTAATTATTTTAGAAAGTAGGAATGAGATATGGATTTAATTTATTTGTTAGATGCTGCTGATTCGACTTTATGTGAAGGAATTATGGTTCCTAATGCACTTTTTAATTTAGTGTCAACAATTATTAAAGGTATTAAGATTGTAGTACCAATACTTTTAATTATTTGGGGTATGCTTGATTTTGCTAAGTCTGTGGTGGAAAAAAAAGAAGAAGATATTAAAAAATATCAAAAAGCTTTTGTGTCACGTCTTATTTCTGCTTTGATTGTATTTTTAATCATTTTTGTAGTACAACTTGCTGTTAATTTAGTTTCGGGCGTTGAGGATAGTACTAATCCTGATGGCACTACGGTTAGTGATATATGGAGCTGTAGTAAGAAATTTATTAATGGTATAGATACTAATAATGAGACGGATGAATAAGAGTTATCAAATTTGATAATTCTTTTTTTGTCAATTGCAATTTTTTGTTTATTATTTATTTGTTTGCGTGTCAAATTATGTTATAATGGTTATGTATATACTAGGTTATTTAGTTTATTTAATATTATTAAAAGGTGGTTTTTTATGAAAAAACATTATAAATCTTTTTTGTTTGTTTTATGTATGTTATTTAGTTTTGTATTTAGTATTAGTGATGTAAGTGCGGCAGAAAATTGTTCTTGCTATTATTATGGACGCCTTACAACTGATGATGGAGGAAATTCTTATTATACTGATTATTTAGTGCAATTAGATTTTAATAAAACAGAATATGAAAGTGCAAATCCTTTTTATAGTCCTAAAATAGTTTTCTTTGGTGAAAAAGGTTATAATACGGTAACTGGTCAGAGTGGAAAAGTTGAAGATAAAACTGCAGAAGCTGAGTGGTTAGGTCCTCAATTTGGTGTGGCTTTTAGTAATGAAGTAACTTATCAAGATTTATATAATACTGTAGCTGGAGTTTTTAATACTTGTAGTGTTGAAAGTTGTGGAAATATTCGTACCAAACGTTATATTGGCCCTATTGAGACTGCTGATACTGGCGGATTAAAATTTTATTCTAGGAATAACTCTAAACAATTAGTATTTGACGAAATACCTAGTTTTGGAACTTTTGCTAGTTATACAAATCTTAATTCTATTTCAAAAGAAGAATTTGATGAATTAAAAAAATCTGAAAATGTTAGTGACACTGCTGAAGATGCAGGACTTTCTGGAATTTCTGGTATAATTAATTGGGGTAATTTAATATCTGGTACAGGTTATTATAATATTAGTGATGTTGGTAATGCTTGTAATTCTGTTGCTCCGATTGCTGATTATTTGTCTAAATTATTATGGTTAATTTGTGTTGTTGCTATTATTGGACTAGTAGTTATGACAGCTATTAATTTTATACAAGCTATTGTTGGTTCTGAGGAAGACAAACT
>CALVRS010000109.1 GCA_944358725.1 uncultured Bacilli bacterium | reverse complement strand
GTTTTATAGTCATCTCTCCCCAATAGAGCACGAAGCTTTTTCTTCTTACTCCCCAGCAGAAATTCTATAACTATTATTTTTTCTCCCCACTAGAAATTGAAGAGCCTTTTTTGTAGTTGTCTACTTTTATAATATCACTTCAAATTAATCTACCATTTTTATAGTCCAAGAACATTTTCACCTAAATTAGTTGCACTAGAAACACGTTTACCTGCCCATTCAGGGAACCAATTAGCACTTCCAGGATTACCATATTTATTATAATAAGCTCTAGATACTTCAAATTCTATAACATTTTGTCCCTGATTATGACCCCATTCATTACTATTTTCATTAGGAGTAACTCTTTTAGCATCTGCTATAATACAAGGAATTCTTGTTCCATCATCTAAGAAGAAATCAATCTTATCACCAACTTTACCAAAAGTTTCGGTACAAGCAATCAAATATCTTCCCTCATAAACAGCTATACCATTATCAAACTGTGCTCCACTTGGAAGCCAATAATTATAATAAAAATTACCTTGATTAGAAGTAGGATCCCAATTCCACAAATTATCACTATTCAAATAAAATGTTACAGTATAACCACCATTACCAAATTCTTCAGGTATAACAATATTACCAGAAGTTGCTGTACAATAATTATCACTAGAACTAGAAGAACCGCCAGAGGAAGAACTACCAGAGGATGAAGAACTTCCAAAAGGTACATCAGTAGCGTACATTATTTTATAACCTTCAACTTGCCAAACTTCACCACTATAATTTCCACTTAAAGATGTTCCATCTCGTCCAGGATCATTAATTACAACTTGTCCATTTTCTACACCTTGAACAGCAACCCAATGTTCACCACCATTATGTCGCATTTGCAAAATAACAAAAGGTTGATACTGTCCTAAAATCGGCGTCTGTAAAATTTCTGAAATTTTAGATGCAATCTCCGACTCATTAGAAGAAACAAAACTATAAAACGCCGTAAATTTTACATTAGGGGCAATATCATCATATCCTCCCCATGTTATCAACTGACCTGTATAACCTCCATTTGCCGAAAGTGAAGTAGCTAAAGCACCAGGATTAAACTCAGTATATCCACTAGGAAGATTTGTAATCTGAGTACCAGACCTAGCTATTTGAATGGCAATAGAAGTAGTAGTACATCCAATTGCTCTAACAGTTGAACTACCAATAGAAACATTAGCCCATCTATCATCATACTGTTTCCACTCAGAAAAAGCACCTGTTACTCCAGAGACACATAAGTTACTAGTAGATCCCGCAACTTTTCTATAATAATTTGCCAATTGAATAATTTCCTCAGCAATCTGATTTTTCTTTGCCTGATATCTTTCTTTTTGTTCTTCGTCATCTAAATCATAATTTTGAAGAGATTGATAAGTTCCACCTAAAAAACCAAAAGAACAAATTTTTGCCATAGTATAATACCTGCTAACTTTATCAACAGGTGGAGAATTAGATATACCTAAAGCTTCATTATCAGTAAAACTAGCAGAAGGCTTAAAACCAGTCAGTGCTATATCAACAGCCGCACCATCAGTAGCAACATCAGCAATAAAAGAAACACCACAAAAAACACCATTAAATATTGTTGCAGCCACAGATTGAAAAAGATCACTTCCATCAAACATATTACCTACTAATCCTTCACCAGCTAAAGCTTTCATATAATTCTGATCACTATAAGTACCAACCCAACTACTAGAATCAAGCATTATTATTGTCGCAGCAATAAGTAAATCAATAGATCTTGGTTGTTGAACATTTTCAGTAACATTTTTTTCAGAAGTATGATCCAATTGATCAAGATAACTTGATAACAGTTCTTCTACCATACATGGTAAATTAGCTCCACTAGTATCAGTCCCTACTCTTACTTCATTTCCATCTTCATCAATTCCCATAATAGCTTTCAAACCACACGATAAAGACGCACCAATAGCTTTAAGAAATAAATCTATCAAAGCTGGTACATCAATAAATAACAATGGATCACCAAAAACCGAATTAATATCAGATTTAAAACTAGTTAAAGTACTAGAATAAGCTTCTTCATCAAAATTAGGATCATAAGATTGTTTAACATATCCCGTAGAAATACCTCTATGAGCCACAGTTGCATACAAAGCAGCTACATCTGTTTGATTTGGAAAAGCTTCATGAATTATTTCGATTTTTCGTATAAATTGACGTTCTTCTTTATAATTTTCAGTTGAAGAAGAAATAGATCCTGCTAAAACAGACCCAAATTTTACAAAAACAATTAATAAAATCATAGATAAAAAAGAAAACATTTTAATCTTTTTCTTCATAAAATTTAATATCTTTTTCATCTAATCACCACCTAATCAAATAATTCAAAAAGCATTATTCTTTTTTCTCTTACGCTTAACAAAAAAATACACAAATCCAAATATTATAATTATAATACCTGCAACTATTGCAAAAAATAAAGAAGACTCATTTACATCATTAACATTTGAAGTAAAATCACTTGTTGATGACTGATTTTTTTCTAAAGTAAAATCACTTGTTGATGACTGATTTTTTTCTAAAGTAAAATCAATACTTTTTGTAAGATAATTACTATGATTTATATACCATGTATAAGTATCTCCATTTACCTCATCAGCATTATTTTTCAAAACCTTAAGCTTAGTATTAATATTTACTTTAATACTATTTGCCTGAAGTCCATCATCGCCATTAAAACAGCTAAAATTATTACCACTTGTAAAAACAATTTCATTATTATTATCTATCATACTAAAATCACGATAACAATTATTTATAAAATAACTATTTCTAATACTATTAATATCATGTTTATACGTATAAATTAAATCATAATAATTTCCATTATTAACAACTGAAGAATTATAATATTCCTTCTCATCAGACTCACCAGAAATAGGTGTCTTATTTTCCTTATAAATTAAAACATCATCATAATTTGTATTAGACTTTAAAAAAGACATCGTAATATTTTCATCAAATAAATTATTGTCAGAAATTGTTAAATTATATTCCACATCACAGCCTGTAAAGAAAAATATGCATAAAATAATCAATATTTTTTTTCTCATAAACACCATCCTTTTAAACTATGATGATTTTCTATAAAATGCAGTCCAATTTCCTGTATTCTGGCTAACCCAAATTTCAGTACCATCTTGGTCACCAGTCCTACCACAAAGACCATTACCTTCTCTACTACTAGATGCCTGTACAACTTGCCCATCGCCAACATATATTCCTGTATGAGTATTCCTCCATAAAATATCACCAGGTTGAAGTTCACTTTCATTATAATCATGCCTATCAAAACCAATATTGGGCAAAATGCTCGTCATTGTAAATGTAGTAAAAGGCCAAGAACCACCTAATTGTTCCTCAGTATATCCATTATTAAGTAAAGAATAATAAACTAAACTAGAACAATCATAATCAGGACCAGTTCTATTACACTGACTATAACCATGACTGTCATCATTTGCAATATCAATAGCCCACTGTAAATAATCTATTCCTGTAACAGAAGAAGAACCACCACTACTACCATAATTATCCGCATATAAAATAGCAGGAAAAGCAAAAATAGTAGTACATGCAATCAAGATAAAAATAAAGGGCACAACTAAAACTAAAAATAAAGAACTAATTACTCCAATAATTGCCGATTTAAATACACTTAAAAAAGATTTAATGCTAGCCTCACCAACACTTTCTTTAGCCGTATTTAAAGCTTGCTTACCTTTAGAAATAGCATTTTTAGCTTTTAAAAGTACTGTTGGTAATGCCACATTATCACCTCCTAACTACTATAGTCCACCACCTGAACCAAATGAATCTAACTCTTGCTGTGTAACAACAATGTTAATTCTCATACGTTTACTTCCGCATACAAACAAAGCCTCACCTTGATTGTATCCTTTTATACTCTCTTTCTCATTATCATTCAAATCAATTAACTTAGCTAAATCCTCGACAGCCTGTTTTTTAAGTCCCATAATCAAATAATAAGAAGCATTATCAAATATAGCTTTACCTTGAGTAATAACAGAAGGATCACTAAAATCGGTAGGTTGCTGAGTAATTATAATAGTTCCAGTATTATATTTACGAGCACGTCTTTGAACCTGAGCCAAGAAATCAGCACCTAATGTATTATTGCCAGATAAAAGTACATGAGCCTCATCAACTGTCAAAATAGTATTAATATTAGGATCTAAAGTTAAACTCCATGCATATTTTAAAACATTAAAGAATAAAGCATTTCTAATATTTGCATCTGTATTCATAAGCTCTCTATTATTAAATACTATAAAATTACTATGAGGTGTAATAGTTGTAGTACCATCAAAATAAAATCTAAGTTCTCTAATTAAAGGACGAAGTTTAAGTTCTAATTGCTCTAATATATCTCTTTCCTTATTTTGCTCTGGCATAGCTGTAATCTTTCCTCTAACAGTTGCATATACATCCCTAAATGTCGGATAATCCTTTGAAGTATATTTTGTAAAATCAGTATTAAAATCAATACCAAAACGCTTATAAGTCTCCTGTACCATCTCACTAAAAATATTTAAAACATCTTCAGTAATAGAAGGATCATAATACTTCATAAAAGCCTTTACTGTTTGTAAAGAACGAGTTAATACAGCATATCCCATACCTTGTTTAATCTCTTCATCATCCGCATCCATAATAACTTCAAGTGGATTTATCATACCAAATTCTCCACCTTTACCAAGATCGATAAAATCTCCACCATAAAGTCTTGTCATATCTTCAAGTTCGCCTTCTGGATCGATTAAAACCATTTTATAATTGTTTCTGATATGACTTCTCAAAAGTAATTTTGCAGCTGTTGATTTACCACTACCAGAAGTACCTAAAATAATCATATTAGCATTATTTCTATTATGCTCTTTTTGAATTTGATATAAAAACTGATTAAATAAAACTACACCACCAGAAAAATCATAACCAAGTAAAGTAGAAAGTCCAGGATCTTTTATACTATCAAATACATATGGATACATTGCTGCTAAAGTTGGTGAAGGAATAGGCGTCCCTATTCTATCTTCAATATCTTGTTTAGGATAAATAGGAAGCATACTCTTTAAAACCTTCTCTTGCTCAAATCTCAAAGAAATAGCACGCATATCCATAGCCTCTAAATAACTTCTAAGCTGTAATTTTTTCTGCGTCAAATCTTCTTCAGAATCAGCAGTAATCATCAAGTGAAGCTGAAAATCATATATTTTTGCTTGACTAGCAGCAAGTTGCTTAATAAAAGCCTCTAAAGATTCATAATCTTGACGTAATTTTTCCTGAATAGTAACATCATGCTCCTCTTGATAACGAACCTTCATATCCGCAATTTCCTTATTAATCATTTTATTAATAACACTAAAAGGAAGTGGAATATGTTTAATAACCATTTTAATACCAGCCATACTTGTCAAATTAGCCAAAAAACCAGGACTAATCATTTTAGGATAACTAATAACTGTCATTATTGTTGAATACTTATCACTAGCAATAAAACTACTAGGTTTAAATTCTAACCCCTTAGGAGCAATTTGTGTTCTAATATCCATTAACCAATCACCGTCCCAAACGTCGTAGTCATTCCACCATTAAGGAAATTATCCAAAATAACCCTTAAATCATCATTCGAAGTTTGCGTAACATTAAGACCTGCATTCGCAAAAGCTTGAATTAAATTTCTTATCTTCTTTTGAATTTTATCCATATCTTTTTCCTTAAATAACAAATAAAATTCCGTATCAACAACATTATTAGTCGTAAACATATTAGCTTTATTAATATCTTCTAAAATTAGTTTTCTTCTAACTGGACTAGACTCCTGATTGTAAAGAAGCTGAAGCCTTGATAAATAAGCTGTAATATCAACTGGCCTGTCAGCTGCTATAATCCAAAACTCATAATCAATCAAATTATAAACATTTCGTAAATTAGTAATAATCATATTTTGTAAATCAGGTTCCAAAAGGAAAATATTTCTTGGAAATATTTTTACTCCCGTTACTTTTTCATTATTCTCACAAATAATTACACCATTAGTAATTGATTTTATTGGTACAAAATCATTTGTGTACTTGCTTCGATTCGTCGAACTCATCTTTCACACACCAACCTTTCCATATAAACTTTTCTCTAACAGTATAAAACCTATATAACTCTTGAATAATAACCCTAATATTATGATAATTTGGTACTGGTAAAACCAAAAATGAACATATTACAGCCGGAAGTAAATCCAATATTGCTGTAAAAAGTGAATTAGGTGCTATTATCAAAAGTAATACTATAGTAATAGCAATACCACTTGCAAATAAAATTAAATCAAAAGTTGTAAATGCGCCAAAAATAAGCATCGACTTTTTTGAATTGGCCGGAATCAAAAATTTCATCTAATCACCCCTTTATTTTCTAAAATGATTGCGAACTTGATAATCTCTTATTAATCTGTCATTTTTTACTGCATTCCTATAATCATTACTATTAACAATTTGAGTAATAGTTAATTCTGCAAGTTCAGCAGAACTAACTATTTGCTCCCATAAATCAAAATACATTCTATCCATATTTGGTAAACTAATATTATTTTTCTTTAAATTTCTAAGGCCATCTCTCAAAACACCATAAATTGTATTTTCATCTTGACTATTAATAAAATCACTTATAATTTTTTCTTTTAAATTTTCAATTTCGTGGTTCAATTCTAACCATTCTTCATAAGAAACATTAG
>CALVRS010000108.1 GCA_944358725.1 uncultured Bacilli bacterium | reverse complement strand
AGAAGGTACTACAGTAGATATTATCTTCTCAAAAGGACCACTTATTATGAAAAAATTTAACACTATAAATGAATTCAAAAGTTGGGCCGATACTAACGGCATTAAATATGAAATTAAAGAAGAATTTTCAAATGAAATAGCTAAAGATCAAATCATTAAAACATCTATAGAAGAAGGCAAAAACATAAATTTAACTGATATTATTACAGTATATGTTTCTAAAGGAGAAGCTGTAACTATTCCAGATTTTAAAAATAAAACAAAATCAGAAGTTCAAACAGAATGTAATAATCTAGGTATAAAATGTAACTTTACTGAAGAATATTCAGCTAGTGTATCAACTGGTAAAGTAATTAAACAAAATATATCAGCTGGCACACAAATCTCAAAAGGAGATACAATCATTATAACAATAGCCACAAACAAAAAAATAAATAACTCAAATAAAACATCTAACTCCAGTGCATCTTCAAATTCATCAAATAATAGTTCATCAAACAATTCCAATTCATCAGGAGGAAGTTCTAGTAACAAACCAACTACAAATCAATGTAAAAGTTCATCATATAATATCAACCTCAGAGATTTAAACAATATATTTAACTCATATAGTGGGTTTACAGAAGTAAAAAAGCAACTTGAAACACATTTTCAAAATAATTATCCGGGACTAAATGTTATCATAAAAGACGATAGTACATCTGATGCAAGTTCAGGCTCATATGTAGGAGGATTTAAAGGAGGCACTGTCTCTTGCCCAAGCACAATTGAAATTATAATTGCAAAATAAACACCACCATTGACACGCATAATACTATATGATAAAATTAATACAGAAAAAGAGAGATTCCACAAAATATGGAAGCTAAATGCTTGCGTATGGGCTCTCTTTTTTCATGCACTAAATTACACTAACCAAACATAATCATATTCTAAATTCTCAGCTACAAAATCAGCATAACTATAATAATTATAATCACTTAAATCATAATTCCAAATACTTGTGTTATCAATTAAATTTTTAACATTAATAAAATCTAGCGAATAATTAAACTTAAACAAAACAACTGAAACTACATATAAAATATTAGAATTTTGCTTTTGTTTTACAGTAATATATGCCTTATAACAAAAACCTCTCATTTTTAAAGGAGCTACAAAATGATGATAACCTTTTTCATTAATACTGTTTTCTTTCATTGACTTTAATGTATCAATATAAACAGCCACACTAAATAATTCTTTCAAAAAAAGTGCAGCATTTAAATTATCAATATATTTCCTACTAAAAAAATTAAATTTATACTTGGGAAAAATAATTTTATTTACAGTTTCCTTAGTTATTTTAGCACATAATCCAGTAGCCATATTAACAACAATTCCTCTATTTAAATTCAAATCATTTTTGACTTTATCTCTTAAAAAAATTACATCACTATATGTATTAACATTTAAATAATTATTATTTTTAATAAAATTAATTTTAGTATTCAAATCAATAAATTTATTTCTTAAATATTTCATTACAAATCACCCATATAAAAAATAACAAAGATAAATAACAATGTCAATAAAATAAAAACAATCATATTAACTAATTATTAGTTCAATACGATTGTTTTTTTCTGTATTAACAATTAATTTATAATCTTTACCATTTATAGTAGTATGAGCCTCATTAATTGCATTAAACTTATCATTAACATAACCATAGTCTTCACTATTTCCTGCTTTAGTATCAATAATAATTGCATAAACACCTTTGTCTAACTTTGATACATCAATTTTGCCATTATACCATACATATTCTTTAGATAAACCATCCAAAGATGTAACAGAATAACTACCTTTATTAGTACTATCAATATTATTAGAAATAAGATCAAAAGTTTCAATATTTTCCAAATATACTTTTCTGCTTATATTAGATAAATCACTATAATCAACACCATAATTATATGAAGTACCAGAAACTTTAAGATAATTACCATCAAAACTCATATTATCATAATCATTAATCATATTTCTATAAGTAGGCGATTCACTCGTTGTGATAAGATTACCATCTCTAACACTAAGTTCAACAGCTTTACTCTTTTTATTTAAATTAACATAAAAACTATATCCTTTGTTATCATCTTCGCTTCTTTTATCGATAGAACTATTTAAAATATTAGAAAATAAAGACTCCGTATAATAATCCACACTTTCACTTCTCATATATAAATTATAATCACCTTGAGGAATTCCTGATAAATCAATTTCACCTTTAAACCAGGCCCCACGATAATCATATCCATTTTCTTCACCTAAATCATATGGCAAATCATTTATCCAACGGCCAACATTTACACTATATTTTTCATTAGTATTTTTATTTTTTAGTACTAATTGAAACTTTAAAAAATCATCAATTCCATTATTCGCATCTAATTGTATCAAATATCCACTTATTTCATATTTTTTAGATGCACTATTCCATTTTATTCCATCTAAATAAAATTCGCCATCCTTAGCCTCTAAAACTTTCTCACTTACTGTAACTGTAATAGTTTTTGAAACTGTTTGTCCATATGAATCAGTTACTGAATAAGTAACTTTATACTTTCCTAAAGTATCTGATTTAACTTCATTTTTATCAACATTAATTTTAGTAATAGTTCCATCTTCTTTATCATAAGCTGTAACACCTTCTAATGGATCAAATTCACTATTTAAATAAATTATTTTGTCATAAGCATTAATTACAGGAAGCTGATTAACAATTACCTTAACCGTTATAGTTTTTCTAGTTTCCTGACCGTTTTTATCAGTAACTATATAAGTAATTTGATAATCGCCAACTTCATTTACTTTAACCTCTCCAGTATACTTAATATCAGTAATCACACCATCTTCGGCATCACTAGCTGTAACACCTTCTAATGGATCAAATTCACTATTTAAATAAATTTCTTTATCAGATGCATTAATAACTGGCTTTTCATTTGGTAAAACAGTAACTTTAACCTTAACACTTGACTCTTTACCATTTGCATCTTTAACCTTATAAGTAACATAATAATCGCCAGCAACATCAGTATTTACCGTCTTTTCATAAGTAATACTATCAGTTAAATCCGTACCATCATATGCTTTAGCACTAACGCCTTCTTCATAATCAAAATCAGTAAACTGTTTAACTTCTCTATCACTTGCCGTAATAGTTGGTAATTTTGCTGAAATAACATTAACAGTTATAGTTTTACTTGCATGAAAATTACTATAATCAGAAACAGTATAAGTTACATGATATGTACCTTCCTCTTCTGTATTTACATCACTTTCATAAGTAATTCTAGCAGTTAAATTTCCATTTTCTATATCAGAAGCACTAACTCCTTCTAATGGATTAAAAACACTTCCTTCACTAATAGTCTTATCAGAAGCATTAATAACAGGCTGATTATTAGAAACATTAAGCTCTTCAGTTGGAATATATCCATATAAAATACCATCACTAGCAGGTAAATCAGTCAAAATTTTATAAAATTCAACGCCATTAGATCCAACCACCTTATCAACAACATTGACCGCTAAATCATTGACAATATCATTTGAATTAGGATTTTTTAACGTATAAATATGCGCTGCATCAGTTCGTTCAGGTTTATCAAACACCCAAGGACTTGCAATATTTTTCTTAACAGCTCCTATCGTACTTGAATTAAAATCTTTACCACCATAATCTTTGTCATTATTAAATGAATTACTAGCTTGTTTCTCTCCCCAATATGGATCAGTAGCATACATAATATTTCGTCCACTAGCTTTATTACCATAATGACTACCATAATAATATTTACCAGTAGCAACAGAATAACTTCCACCTGTTTTCTGAGCATAATCCATAATAGAATCACGCGGACTATTGTAAGGATAAGCACATTCATAAGCGCAGCTATCTGCTGCCCCATAACCAAATAAATTATTTTTATCCATCGCAATTCTACTCGTACCATAAGCACTCTCATTAATTGCCGTACCAAACATCATCAAAGCATTCTGACCGTATGTTGCCTCTGCCTCTTTAAAATATGCCCCAGTGCCATACAGCTTAGAAGTAGCCGCCGTATAACCCTTACTAGCAATAATATTATCAAAATCAGCCGCCGTATAACCAGTCATTGAATGACTTGATAAATATAAATAATATGCATAATGTGGACTGTTAGCATTAACACTGCTGCTATATATACCAGCTCTATAATCATCAAGCATCGACGTAATACTTGAATAAAAATAATTACCATCAAAACTATAATATCGAACACCTGGTGTCAAATAAGTTGGCGCTGTTCCTAAATTAGAAAAAGTATCTCCATAACCACTACCATTATAATAGGCAAAGTGATGAATTAAATTATTAGTACTTGTATTTCTTTCATAATAAGTCCCAAGCCCATTCATACCAGTAAGAACTGTCACACTATCTGTCTTAGCAATCCAAGCATCAGAGCCATTATAATTAACCTTATACCAAGTATAT
>CALVRS010000107.1 GCA_944358725.1 uncultured Bacilli bacterium | reverse complement strand
CGGGGCAAGGGCAACCCGGAGCTTCGGGAGCTTCTGGGAGAAAAATGCGTGGGTATGGATGTGAACTCCATGAAGCCCCTGGACAACCTCTGCCATCCGGTGTCGGTGATCCGGGAGGCGGAGGAGCTGGCGGCGGAGGCGTTCGGAGCGGCCCACGCTTTTCTTATGGTGGGAGGCACCACCTCCGCGGTGCAGAGCATGATCCTTTCCGTGGTGAAGCGGGGAGAGAAGATCATCCTGCCCCGGAACGTGCACCGGAGCGTGGTAGGGGCCCTGATCCTCTGCGGGGCGGTGCCGGTGTATGTGAATCCGGAGATGAACCGCCGTCTGGGGATCCCTCTGGGTATGAAGGTGGAGGCGGTGGAGCGGGCGGTCCGGGAGAACCCGGACGCCAAAGCCATTCTGGTGAACAATCCCACCTACTACGGGATCTGTTCCAATCTCCGGGAGATCGTGAGGATCGCCCACAGCCACGGCATGCTCTGCGTTGCCGATGAGGCCCACGGCACCCATTTTTATTTCGGGGAAAATCTGCCGGTGTCGGCCATGGCCGCCGGGGCGGATATGGCTTCGGTGTCCATGCATAAATCCGGAGGAAGCCTGACACAAAGTTCCCTTTTGCTGGCGGGGCCGGCCATGGCAGAGGGCCATGTGCGCCAGATTATCAATCTGACCCAGACTACCAGCGCCTCTTACCTGCTGCTCTCCAGTCTGGATATTTCCAGAAGGAATCTGGCCCTGCGGGGAAGGGAAACTTTTGCCCAGGTGGTGCGGCTGGCGGAGTACGCCCGGGAGGAGATCAACCGCATCGGCGGCTACTACGCCTATTCCCGGGAGCTCTGCGACGGGGACAGCATCTACGATTTCGATGTGACCAAGCTGTCGGTGAATACCCTGGACATTGGTTTGGCGGGGATCGAAGTCTACGATCTGCTCCGGGACGACTACAATATTCAGATCGAATTCGGGGATCTGGGAAATATCCTGGCCTACCTGTCCATCGGGGACCGTCCCCGGGACATTGAGCGGCTGGTGGGAGCCCTTTCGGAGATCCGCCGCCGGTTCCGCCGGGAAAAGACAGATCTTTTTACCCAGGAATACATTGATCCCAAGGTGGTGGCTTCCCCCCAGGAAGCCTTTTACGCGGAAAAAGAATCCCTGCCCATGGAGAAGACCTGCGGCAGGGTGTGCAGCGAGTTTGTCATGTGCTATCCTCCGGGGATCCCCATTCTGGCTCCCGGGGAGGAGATCACAGATACCATCCTGGATTATATCCGCTACGCCCGGGAAAAGGGCTGCTCCCTGACGGGCACGGAGGATCCGGAGGTTTTGAACTTAAACGTACTCAAGGAGGTGTGAGACATGCAGCTTTGGTTTTCGGAAATGCAGACCCCCAACGTGAAATTTTCCATCCGGGTGGAGCGGCAGCTGTACAGCGGCCAGAGCGAGTTCCAGCGGATCGATGTGTTTGAGTCCCCGGAATTCGGAAGATTTCTCACTCTGGACGGCTATATGATGCTGACGGAGCGGGACGAGTTTATCTATCATGAGATGATCACCCACGTGCCCCTGGCGGTGCACCCCAAGGTAAAGCGGGTGCTGGTTATCGGCGCCGGGGACGGCGGCGTGATCCGGGAGCTGGTGCGGTACCCGGAGATCGAGGACATCGATCTGGTGGAGATCGATGAACTGGTGGTGGAAGTGTGCCGGAAATATCTGCCCCAGACCGCCTGCCGGCTGGACGACCCCAGGGTACACATCCATTACGAGGACGGGCTGAAATATATCCGTTCCTGCGAGGACGAGTACGACCTGATCCTGGTGGATTCCACGGATCCCTTCGGCCCCGGGGAAGGGCTGTTCACCCGGGAATTTTACGGGAACTGTTTTAAGGCTCTGAAGGACGACGGCATCATGATCAATCAGCACGAGAGTCCCTTCTATGCCGAGGACGCGGCGGCCTGCCAGAGCATGCACAAGCTGATCGTGGAATCTTTCCCCATCAGCAAGATCTACCAGGCCCACATTCCCACCTACCCTTCGGGACACTGGCTTTTTGGCTTTGCCTCCAAAAAATACCATCCCCTGCGGGATCTGGACGAGACCCGCTGGAATCTCCGGGGACTGTCCTGCAAATACTATACGACGACGCTGCACAAGGGGGCTTTCTATATTCCAGCGTACGTGGAAAGGCTGTTAAAAGATGTTGAATAAATATACAGAGACATTTCTGGAATGCACCGCTGATGCCCAGGAGGCAAAGATCGTTCTTTTCGGGGCGCCCTTTGACGGTACCACCTCCTACCGGCCGGGGACCCGCTTCGGCAGCGGAGCCATCCGCCGGGAATCCTACGGCATTGAGAGTTACAGTCCCTATCAGGACGGAGACCTGCTGGATGGCCGGGTCCTGGACTGCGGGGATCTGGAACTGCCCATTGGAAATGCAAAAAAGGCCCTGGCGGCGATCCAGGCTATGGAGGAGGAGATCCTTTCCGCCGGAAAGCTTCCTTTTATGCTGGGAGGCGAGCACATGGTGACTCTGGGGGCCTTCCGGGCGGCGGTGAAAAAATATCCCGGCATCCATATCATTCATTTTGACGCCCACGCGGATCTGCGGCAGGAGTATCTGGGTGTGGAGCTGTCCCACGCCTGCGTTCTCCGCCGGTGCTGGGAGCTGACCGGGGACGGCAGGATCCATCAGTTCGGCATCCGCTCCGGAGACCGGGAGGAATTCCGCTGGGGAAAGGACCATGTGGAGACCCGGAAATTTGATTTTGAAGGCCTGGAGGAAACCCTGGACCGCCTGAAAGGGAAACCGGTGTATTTCACCCTGGATCTGGATGTGCTGGATCCCTCGGTATTTCCGGGAACGGGGACCCCGGAGCCGGGCGGGGTTTCTTTTGAGGAACTGCGGAAGGCCGCGGAGCTGGTCTGCCGGAAGGCGGATGTGGCGGCCTGCGATGTAAACGAATTAAGCCCGCCCTACGATCCTTCGGGGATCTCCACGGCGGCTGCCTGTAAAATTGTAAGAGAAATGCTGATCGCCCTGCAGAAGAAAGGAGAGTAAACCATGGGAAAAGTGTTAGTTATCGGCTGCGGCGGAGTGGCTTCTGTAGCCATCCACAAATGCTGTCAGAACAGTGAGGTGTTTCAGGAGGTCTGCATTGCCAGCCG
>CALVRS010000106.1 GCA_944358725.1 uncultured Bacilli bacterium | reverse complement strand
CAACTATAAGTACTTTCACCATTTATCACTTTTAATAATGCACTTTCATTATCATAATTACCTTCCATAACTAAAGAAAATGCAGTTCCTATATTATACCTATGATTTACTATTTGACTTTGATTTGTTTTTATCAAACTACTATAATAATCTGTATTCAAATATATATTTAATTCAGAATCTGTATCCACTGTTCCTGCATTCGTCCATTCTAAAATTGTTTCATCTGTAAAATAATCCATTTTGGCCCAAACATGACAGCCGCTATCACTTCTATGGCAATATTCTAAAGTACGTCGACCAACACTGTCAAATACTTTTTGATTTGGTAAATATTCATTCCTAATTATTTTTATTGTACCATCTGCTTCAATAGAGATTATTCGCCAGCCAGCATTTTCATTATTAAAAGTAATATAATTATTAGGATTAATTCCCTTATAAAAATACCTTCCAGATTCATACTCATCTTCATACAAACCATCCCCTGAAGTTACAGGTTTAACCTTATCAAGTATACTAGCACCGCCCATAACTTCAGTACATTCAGTATATAATTCATCGATTGCACTTTGAACATTAGTTGAAGAAAGGCCACTTTCGGTGTTATCATAAGTTACAGCATTAGAAGAAAAATAATTTACTGCACACACACTTACAGCACCAAATAATAACATAAAACTAACAATTACAATACCTTTTCGTATTAATCTTATTTCTTTTTTAGTATTACTTCTCATGATAAAATTTTACTCCTCTCACTTTAAATTCATATATTTGATAACCATTTTATAATGATAATTCAAACGGATTATTTTGACTTCCATCTCCACCAATAATTTTTACATCAGAAGATAGATAAAGCACAGGCATTACCTCAGCTTCCATATCATACGCATCATACCAGTTAAGACCACCTCTATAAATAATAAATGCCTGCAAATAATTATAATGGTCATTATTCCTATCAATTAATCGAGGTGTAATCGTCCATTCCACTCCTCCAACATTCATCCAATTCGTTGTTTTACAGTTGTTACTACTAGAAACACTATAGGAACCACAGCCACTTATATTACTATTAGCTCTGATATATTCACTTACAGAAATCAGTCCAATTTTTCCTCTCCATTTACTAATTTTTTCATCTTTTATTTGATTTTCTAAACTATCATTAATTGTAATACTACCAATATCAAAAGTATTTATATCTATCATTCTTTGTGCTATAGAATTTAAACCATTATAATAATCTTCATTTAAATATACATTTAAAGTAGACATAAACCACAAAGATGGCTTTGTCCACGCATCACCATTCCACTCCTGATATGTTTTACTTTCCGACGCTCTTATTTTTATCGCACCATCTTTTTCTATAGAAATAATACGCCATCCGGCAGCTTCTCCATTAAAAGTTAAATAATTATCTGGATTGGTCCCTCTATACAAATATCTTCCATCAATATATTCATCTTTATATAATCCATCATCCGAAGTCACTACTTTAACTTCTTGATTTCCAATTGACACTTGTGAACTTTCTCCATTACTACTACATACATTATATAGTTCATCTATTGCTCCTTGAACATTAGTCGATGTCATGCCACTATAAGAATTATCATAAGTAGTCTGATTAGAAGGAAAATATGTTGCTGCTATTACTCCACCAACACCTAATAATAACACAATAATAATCAATAATATACTTTCCCTTTTCATACTCTAACCCTCCAATAAATTAAAATAAAATAGCCGTCAAAACACCTAAAGTAAATCCTATCACATATTTTTTTAAAAATTCACTTAACTTTTTTAACATTCCTATACACTCCAAATTCTATCTTACATACTAATTATAAAAAATATTTAAAAAAAGACTTAACCCCACAAGGTTAAATTCAATAAACAATATTTATTAATCTTCTCTATCTAAATTATTAAATAATTCATCAGAAAAAAATTCTTCTAATGTCATACCAAGTCCATCACATATCCTAACAATAGTAAGTAATTTAGGATTAGAAGAATTACACTCAATAATATTTTGAACCGTGCTTTGGGTAAGTAAGCAAATAGTTGCTAGTTTATTTATTGAAATATTCTGCTCTTCACAAATTTTAAGTAATTTTTTAGACATTGCTTCGCTTAACTTCACAAGCCTCACCTTATATTAAGTTTAACAATATTAACCATATATTGTTTAACCATACAAGGTTAAATAAAAACAACTATACAAAACTATATAATTGTTTAAAAATCTTTTTCTATACAAAATACTGCATAAAGAGGTACTGACTTTATCTTAGTTTCATCATTATATTCAAAATTTCTTGTACTAATTCTAATCATATATTTTGGTTCATATTTTTCAAAATAAACACTTAAACATTTAGAACGAACATTATCACTCGCCTTTACTTCTACTGGAATAATTCCATCTTTTGTATAAAGTAAAAAATCAATTTCCGAAGTATTATTTTGATAATAAAATAAATCAAAACCACTACATACTAATTGGTTTGCAACATAGTTTTCTGCAATCACACCTTTATAAAGTGAAATATTATCTTGTAAAATATCACTCATCGATATTTTAAGTATACTATTTAAAATGCCAACATCACTCAAATACAATTTAAAAGAATTATTATCAGTAAACCCCATTAATGGAACCTTAGGAACCTTTACCATACTAGAATATATTACCATATTACTAGCTAAAAGCCAGTCTAAAGATGTTTCATATTCTCTTTTTCGCGCTCCTTTACTAACCTTTGAAAATTGAAATTTATTAGATAAATTAGAAAGTTGCGCAGGAAGTGAATTATATACCCTTGAAATTTTTAAAGCTTCATTTTCACTAGTTACATATTTATCCATATCTTTAAAATATGAACTCAATATATCAGATAATATAGAACTATCATACTTAATATAATCACCATTTGTCAAAACCATACTTTTTACGCTCTCAGGCATACCACCAGTAATTAAATAAGTTCTATATAACCTCAGAGCCTTTTCATGTGCAGGCTCAGCAATCGCCTTACAATTTTCATAACTATCTTTTATTAAATTAACAAGCAAATCTTCTCCCATTGCCCATAAAAACTCTTCAAAATCCATTGGATACATATCAAGCATTTTAACCTTACCAACAGGAAATGAAAATTTTGATCTTTTTAATTTAACCCCTAATAATGACCCAGCACAAACAATCCTAACATCATTATGTTTTTCACAAAAATATTTTAATTCAGAAATTAACTTTTCTGATTCTTGAATTTCATCAATAAATAAAATTGAATTTTCCTTTTCAAAATCAAAATTAAGTAATACTTTAAACTGTGCGAACTTCTCATCAGATGTTAATTTAGAATTATAAAGTTCTATAACATCGTCATTTTCAAGTAAATTCACATACGCATAATTTTCATACTCACGCTTACAAAATTCATCAATTATAAAAGTTTTTCCAGACTGTCTAACTCCCAAAATCATTAATGGCTTTATATTATCACTGCTTTTCCATTTCAAAAGATCATCATAAATTTTTCTTTTCATCATTAATCACCACACTATCATAATAACACACTTTACATTAAAATTCAATTTAAAATCACGTTTTTCATAGATAAAACAGTTAAAAGCATCACGTTTTTCATAGATAAAACAGTTGAAACTATCACATTTTTAGTAGATAAACTTTTTACATTAAAAACTTAATCTATACAAAACATCGTATATAAACTGTATATTTTAGATACTAATATTTTAACACCACAATAATGGTGATAGTTTGAAAATATGATGTATAAGTTTTTTGATTTTTTTCTTTTTGTACATTTTTTTAATGAACAATTTTTACATTTTTCTGGATTAAATTTATATAATTTATAACCATTCTTATCTGCTGTAAAATACTTTATAATTCAAACTTAAACTATAATCCTTTTTCCCACTTTAATATTGCATCAACAATACGTTCACTAGCATGTCCATCACCATAAGGATTTGTAGCATGACTCATTTTTAAATATTCATCTCGATTTTCCAATAATTCTTTAGTGTTTTTAAAAATTTCGTTTTCATCAGTCCCAACAAGCCGTAAAGTACCTGCTTCAAGACCTTCAGGTCTTTCAGTAGTATCTCTTAAAACAAGTACCGGTTTTCCTAAAGATGGAGCTTCTTCTTGAATTCCACCACTATCAGTTAAAATTAAATAAGCCTTATTTTGAAAATTATGAAAATCAAAGACATCCAAAGGTTGTATAATTTTAACATTTTCACAATCCTTCAATATTTCATCTGCTATTTTTCTTATCTCTGGATTCAAATGAATAGGATAAACAACTTTAACATTTTGACACTCATCAACAATTCTTTTAACAGCTTTAAAAATATGTCTCATAGGCTGACCTAAATTTTCCCTTCTATGTGCAGTTAATAAAATCATTTTACTATCCGAAGCCCAATCTAAAATCTCATGTTTATAATCTTTTTGAATTGTTGTATCCAAAGCATCGATAACAGTATTACCTGTAATATAAATATTATCCTCATTTCTGTTTTCATCAATCAAATTTTTTGCACTCAATTTTGTAGGCGCAAAATACAAATCAGCTAAACAAGTTACCATCTGTCTATTCATCTCCTCAGGATATGGAGAATATTTATTATATGTACGCAGTCCAGCCTCCACATGACCTATTGCCACAGAATTGTAAAAAGCAGATAATGCTGCTGCAAAAGTAGTCGTAGTATCACCATGCACTAAAATAAGATTTGGTTGTTCTTTTTGAATAATTTCACCAACACCAGTTAAAACTTTAGAAGTAATATCAGCTAAACTTTGACCTTTCTTCATTATATTTAAATCATAATCAGGTTTTATTTTAAAGGTTTCAAGTACTTGATCAAGCATTTCCCTATGTTGAGCAGTCACACAAACAATACTATCTATCTCTTCCCTTTTTTGAAGTTCCTTCACAACTGGAGCCATTTTAATAGCTTCAGGACGCGTACCAAAAATTGTCATTACTTTCATTATTTAACCACTCCTTTTTTCACAAACAAAGATTTAAATGTAACTAATATTTTATAAATCAATTCTTTAAAATTTGGAAACATCCAATAAAACATAAATGCCGTAACCAAAAATGTAATTATACAAATAGTAAAAGCATAAACAAACCAAATAAATAAATTTAAAATTTGAATATCTAAATTACTTTGAATCCAACTATATAAAATAATTTGACAAACAATTAATAAAAAATTTTTTATATGATGACTAAACCAAAACCTAATTTCAACTTTATGAAATAATTTCTTACCAATAATATAACTATATATCCAACTTTCAATAGCATAAGAAGCAACCACTGTTCCAAATAATACTCCATTAATTCCATATTTTTTCACTAGTAAAAATGAAATAACAAAATTAACTATTGCAATTAAAATTACATACCATTTTGTTTCCTTAAATATACCCAAAGTATTTATCATAATTTGCTGGACACTATTATTTACACTATGATATAAAATAAGTAAAAACAAAACCAAAGTAACTAAACTAACTGAATAACTATCACCTAACCATAAACCAACAAACCTATTCAAAATAAAGTAAAATACTACCACAATAACCACGCTAATATAAGAATAAAGAGTTACACTCATAGAAATAGTTTGTTTAATCTTATTTTCTTTTCCTGTTGCCACAATATTACCAATAGCATCCCTAATTGCCTCATAAATATACTTTACTGTATCATTTGCATACTTTATTATAAGATTATATGCTGTATAAATAACAACCACAGACGAACCAACATACTTTGAAAGAAGTAAAATATCAACATTATTAAATATCAAATTACCAATCTTATGAACAAATAAATTCTTAATATCATTTTTTATTGAATAATCTTTATCATCTTTCTTATATTCTAACCAAACATATTCCTTTTTTATTTTTTTATTTATTACAAAATTTTGTATAAAACTAAAAATTACAGAAGGAAGTAAAACAACAATAAAATTTTGCTTTAATAAAATTAAAGCTATTTCAGATAAAACCGTTAAAATTCGAAATGAATATACGAGAGGATTAATTTTAAAAGTTTTATTATCAGCCATTATAATATATCTAGGAACAAAGAAACAATAATCAATTAAATTTCTAAGTATATAAAGAATAAAACTAATACTTAAAAATATAATCGAAAAATTATTATCCTTTATAAATATTTGAATAAAAAATGATATTCCTATTCCTAAAATAAACATTATTAAAGCAATTTTTCTAAAAATACTAACAGTACCTGAAAAAAGTTTATTAATTTTATCATAATCCTTTTTATTTAATAATTTATATAATCTATAAATTAAAGCACTTCCCATACCAGCTTCCATTAAATTAAGATAAGTAAAAATATTAACATACACTTGATTTAATGAATATACATTTTCACCCAAATAATCAATAAATAATTTTATTTTAAAAAATTCTAAAATAATTATAATAAAATAAAATATATAACTAGAAATAAAATTTAAAACACTATTCTTCGCTTTCATTTTTCTCAATCAACTCTAATTCTTTTTGAATTACCACCTTTGGTGAACATTTTTTTCTAACAAAATCAGAAGCATTTTTAGATTTTTTTAAAAATAAATCAGGATTATTAACCATTTCTAATATCGCATGAACTATATCATCCGCATTATTAGTAAGATAACCACATTCTTCAGATAAATATTCTGGTATAGCTGTATTATTAGATGAAATAGGCACAAGTCCACTACTCATCGCCTCACACATCGAAACGCCTTGTGCATCCTGTCTTGTTGGAATTAACATAATTCCATTGTCAGCATGAATAATAGAAATTTCTTTTTGCGATAAAAATTGTTCATGTATTTCTACATTAGAATACTTATATAATGACTTTAAAGTCTTAGCGAATAATTTTCCTTTTCCATAAAATGTAAAATGTAATTTAGAAAATTCAGGATATTTTGAAAGTTTATTAACTGCTTTAACTGAAATATCATTGGCGTATTTTTTGTTTGCATAAGGCCTAATACTTAAAATATTAAACCTATCATTAACTTTCTTTTCGTGATATTTAAACACATTATCATCTACAACATTAGGAATAATAATAAAATTTCTAATTCTACCTTTAGATAAAGTATCAGTTTCTAATATCTTTTTCATCCAATCTGATACAAAAACAAAAGTAACATCGACTTTCTTATTTCTAATAAATTTTCTAAAAAACATCATCTGTTTTATATTTACTAAAATATAACCAAAAAATCTGTAAAATTTCTTTATATCAAATAAGAAAAGTCTTCTATACCATCCTAAAGCTTCAACCCCATGAACCCAAACAATCAATTTAGTATTTGGGCAAACTTTCAAAATTGTTTTAACCGTTTTCTCCCATGCAAAATGGATTAAAATTTTATCAAATTTACTTTCCTTCAAATAACGAGACAAATCTTTCAAAGTTCCCTCAACCACATTAACACCTTCATACTGATAAGTGCTATTTTGTTTTTTAGAAACTGAAAACACATCGACATTCAAGCCATTTTTAATATATTGTATAACTCTACTATGAACAAAAGCATTATTATATTTATTGTCATTACTAGGATAACCTGGAGTAACCACTAAAAATTTACTCATAAACTTCTCCCCATTTATTTTATTTTATATAAATTTCCATAATTAATTACTTCAAAATGATTTGATTTAATAAAACCCGTAGTATCAAAAATTACAGAATTTAAAGATAATTTTTCCGATAATAATTCATCCATATTTTTAAATTCATCGTGCGCTACTAAAACTAATATTAAATCACTACCTTCTATAGCTTGTTTCAAAGACAAATAACCCTTTACATGAGGATCACATACCTTAACATCATAACCTTTACTTTTTAGTTTTTCTATTATTTTAATAGCCGGAGATTCCCTAACATCATCAACATTAGGTTTATAACTCACTCCTAAAGCAGCTATTTTCTTTGAACTATCATTTTTTAAAATTTTTAAAACTTGTTCAACCACAAAATCTGGCATACTACAGTTTATATCACGTGCAAGTTTAATAAGTTTTGCTTTATCTGGTGCCTTTGAAAATATAAAATAAGGATCTACTGCCAAACAATGGCCACCAACACCAGGTCCAGGATTATGAATATTAACGCGAGGATGTTTATTAGCCATATTAATTACATCAAGAACATTTATATCTAAAGAAACACATACTTTAGTAAGTTCATTAGCTAAAGCAATATTTACATCTCTAAATGTATTTTCCATAAGCTTACTCATCTCGGCTGTTTTAGCTTCAGTTTTAATTAATTCCCCCTTAACAAAAGTACCATATAATTTTGCAGCTTTCTCAGTACACTCTTTAGTTATACCACCAATAATTCTATTATTATGCACAAGTTCATATAAAATTTGACCTGGCAAAACTCTTTCCGGACAATGAGCAAGAAAAATATCTTTTCCCACTTTTAATCCACTAGTTTCTAATAAAGGTAAAATATAATCCTCTGTTGTCCTAGGCGCTATTGTAGATTCAATAATAACTAAATTTCCCTTTTTCAAAAAAGGTAAAATAGACATCACAGCATCTAAAACATATGTTAAATCACAACTTAAATACTCATCATCCATATTTGGAGTTGGTACAGAAATTATAAATGCATCTGCTTCAGTTGGCGTAATCGAAGCTTTCAACATACCACTAGAAACAACTTTTTTTATAACTTCTTCTAAACCAGGCTCTTCAATATGTATATGAGCATTATTAATAGTATTTATAATATCTGGCACCACATCCACTCCAACAACTTCAATACCATTTTGTGCAAACATTGCCGCTGTAGGTAAACCTATATATCCTAAACCAATTACATTAATTTTCATTCTTCTTCCCTCTTTCCATAAATAAAAGTATAATAAATTTAAATAATTTAACTTGCCTAAAAATTCTTTTAGGCTCTTTAACTAATCTGTAAAACCATTCAAGCCCATATCTTTGCATCCATGCTGGAGCTCTTTTAATATTGCCACTAATAACGTCAAATGAACCACCAACTCCCTGAAAAATATTCACATTTAACTTATTAAAATTTTCTTTTATCCAAAATTCTTGTTTTGGAGAACCAAGAGCCACAAAAAGAATTTGCGCACCAGATTTATTAATTGTCTCAATTACTTTTGTTTCATCTTTTTCATATCCATTTATATATCCAACAATATTTATTTTCGAATATTTCTTCTTTAAATTATTAACAGCTAAATTTAAAGTATCTTCCTTAGAACCATACATAAATATTCGAAAATCATTTTCACATGCAATATCACATAACATAAGCATAGTATCAATTCCTGTAATTCTCTCTTTAACTTGCCCTTTTTTTAATTTAGAACCAATAACTACTCCTATACCATCTGGGATTTGATATGTAGCTTCATTTAATAAATTTAATAATTTTTTTGATTTCCTAGCTTTCAAAATTTTTTCTGGATTAATTGCAATTATAGTACTTTTTCTTTTTAATTTAATATCATCTATAATACTATCTTTAAGTTCATTTTTAGAACATAAAGTTACAGCAGCATCCAAAATAAATTCTTTATTCAAGAAAATCACCATCCTTTAATAAACCCATTATTTCATCATCAATTGCAATATTTTTATCTTTTAAATAACCATATTTTGACTCAATCAATTCATCTATAATTTCAATATTTTCTAATTTAAACTTAATACAAAACAATCTAGTTTCTAATAAATCTCTTAAAGTAACAGTTTCATAATCCCTACCTTCAAAAGAATAATCATTATTTACCCTGTACCATAAATCCTTGTCTTCTCTAATCCAATCATTTCCAATATTAGTTATTGTATCAAGCAATTGTTTTGCTAAATCAAAATATTCTTTATCATCACTTTTCTCTGAACAATCAAACAAATAATTAATAATACCTAATTGATGATTTAAAGAAGCATGTGTTTTTTTAATATGATTTTTTGAAAAATAATCCGGAAACAAAATTCCAACATCATATTTAAGTAAATTAGAATTTTTATACTCACTCAATAAATAATCCGCATAATTATAATAACTATTTATAAGTTGTTTATTATTTCTATCAACACCAATTTCATATAAATATAAACCTACATTTTCATTATGTCTTGTATCAACATAATAAGATGTAATTAAATAATCATTTTTAAGCCAAGTAGATGTATATTCGGTAAGCCACACTTTTGAACTATCTTGTGGCAAATACTCATAGTAAGTTTGAATAGAAACATCTACCAAATCATCAAACAAACTACTATTATCACTATGAGAAAGTTCATAAATTTGTTTTTCTAAAATCGCACCAACATTTCTTCCATAACCATCTTTAGAAAAAGGTTCGATTGAATATGGAAGTTTATAATAATTCCCATTATATGAACTAAAGCAATTACTATCTATACTATTTGTATAAACAATATCAATATAATTCCTTATACTATTTTCATCTTCAAATAACTTATTAGGAGAATGTATGAAATAAGTATCTATCGATGTATTACCATCAACAGTTATATTTTTTAAAGATCTTTCTACTTCAAAATCACTATCTTCTTCAATTAGATTTTTAAATGTAGAAATATTTTTTTCATCATAAGTTTTAGTTAAAGTTGTATAATGAAAAGTTTTGCCAATTAAAACACTCTTATTTTTGCTTTCAATATAAGATATTGGAAGTCCTAAATTATCCTGTCCAAGTGTCTTAGAAAATTCTCTTGTTCTTTCATCATTTTTAAACCAATAAATATCACCTTGATATTTATCTATTGAAAGATTTACATGAATTTCATTTTCTGTCCTATTATTAATAGTAATATAATTTGCATAATCATTATTGGAAAATAATCTATGAACATAAATTATTTGAAACAATAATTTTCCACCTTGATATTCATAGCAATATAAATAATCTTTTGTACCAAAAGCTTCTCTTACATCTTTATCAACTAATTTAAAATTGTTATTGAAACTAATTTTATTTTTACTAATTTCAACGTTAAAAGTATTAACATCATTTCTATGAAATAAAATAAATAATAAACTACCAATTACACCTATTCCTAAAATTGTTGTTAAAACTATTGGTCTCTTAATAGATTTTATTTTTCCTTCTTCTTGATATAATTGTCCAAATAAATATGAAAATAAAACTATGAAATATGTACACGGTGAAGGTGCAATTAAAACATGACCCGCCAAAAATGAAAGTAATAAAGCAATTACAATTAAAATTAAAGATTTTTGTCTTTCTTCGTTTAATTGCCTTTCGCGAAATATTTTTTTAGCCATATATACTATTGATACAAAAAGTGGCAAAACAAATATAATAACTCCCAAAAAACCTAAACAAAAAAACAAATCAATATAATCAATTTCAACTATGTTATATTTATAATTAGAATCACCTTGTAAATATGAATGATATCCCATACCAAACAATTTTTGTACTACATTCATATATTGAAAACGATGAAATACAAGTTTAATATATCTATCCCTACTACTAAAAATCATATTAATAATTTTATTAGTTTTAATATCGCTAAGTGACAAATCCTCTAACGAAGTTTTAATTTTAGATAAATCAGGAAATTCTTTTATATCATAATCTGATATTTCATTCTTTTCATTAACATCACCAATATTTTTATCATACCAACGATTTTGAATATTCATTTTTTTATTTAAATTTGAAGGAATAAATAATAAAACAAAAATCAATGAAAAAAATAAAACAAAAATCATCTTTTTCTTAAAAATTTTTTTCCTATTAATAAACGCAAAAGCAATAAACCCAATTAAAGCTATAACAACTCCCATAATAGGGGTCTTTGTAGCGATAGAAAAAACCAAATAAACATACACAACTGTTAAAATTAATTTTATAATTTTACTTTTAATGTCATACAAAAAATATATAAAATATGGCGATATAATTGCTAATATTGCTCCAATCTCATTAGGTGAATTAAACCAACCTATATAACCAACTTGATGAGAAGAATAAGTTGAAAAAGCACTATTAGTTACAAAAGGAATAAATAAAAATAACAAATAAATTATATTAGAAATAACAATAGGTTTAGATATATTTCTCTCTTTCAATCTAACATCATGAAAAAAATTAAAAAAACACACCAACATAAAAGGAAAATATAAAAACTTAATCAATTGATTAAACTCAGAAAACCATAAATTAGAATCTTTATATATAAAAATATTTAAACAATATCCTATACAATAAATAAATAAAACAAAAAAATAAATTAATGAAATGTTTTTTAACTTAGACTTATTTTGTCTCAAGAAAAGTATTAAAGAAATTATCATTAAAAATCCTCTTATAACACTATTAATACCAATACCAAAAAGTGAAATATCAAATTTTTCTGATGCAATCAAATCCATAAAGGGGGTAATAAAAATAACAAATAAAATAAAATTTTCAACATTAAAATTTGTTAAAATTTTGTTTTTAACTTTTGCAATCATAAAATACTCCTCACTACTAATCAACCATTTAATAAAAAATGATTTTCATACTTTAATTTAAAATAAAACCATGCTATCAACATTATATCATATTTCTCACCGAACAGGTGAGAAAAATTCACCAAATAAGTGAGAAAATATTTATATACGAAAGGAAGGTGCTGAAAAATAGATAAAAAAGATGAAAACTATATATACCATTTAGTTGGACAAAATTTAAAAAAATGGCGTAAAATTAAGCACTTTTCAGTAACAAAATTTGCTCTAGCCTGTAATTATAGCGAAGGATTTATAATGAACATTGAAAGTCCTAACTATAAACAAACCTTTAGTCTAGGTACTATTTGGAAATTTGCAAATGTATTAAATATTGATATTAGAGAATTATTTAAACCATTAGATGAAACGGACTAAACCCGTTTTTTTTCATAAAAAAACTATAGAAATTAATCTATAGTAGTCAAATTCTAATCACCATTTCTATATGGTTTGATAAGTAGATACAAAAATATTAGGATTAGTGCAGTACTCCATGACATATTTATTTTCTTTTTTACATATAATCACACCAACAGTTGGTTCGTTATAAACTTCCTTAATGTTTTTATCAACATAACAAATATATTTCATAATCTGCCCTATATATTCAGCTTTTATTTCTGTTACTTTAAGTTCTATTACTACATAACAGTTAAACTTAACATTAAACAGTAAAAAATCTATATAATTATATCTATCTCCCAATTTAATCTTTACCTCACTACCTACATACATAAAACCGATACCAAGTTCTTTTAGAAAATCATCAATATTTTCTAAAATAGACTGGTGCAGTGCATATTCTGTTAGTTTATCATTTTTGTTTTT
>CALVRS010000105.1 GCA_944358725.1 uncultured Bacilli bacterium | reverse complement strand
AGAGAAGAAAAACAAATGTTTAGAGCCAACATTTTAATTCCTGACGATGATGAATTTTATGACACATACTCAAAAGATAAAAACATTCGTAATTTAATGAATAAATATGCAGTAGGCATCGAAGATGTCATGAGTAAAATTACTGAATTAAATATTTACGGTAGATACTTAGAAGAAAATACAAATAATTCAAAAGAAGAAAAAAATGACAAAGAAGAAACTGATTTTGTAGACGAAATGGTTAAAATTTCTCCAAAAGATGCTGAAAGCCTTTTAGATGAAATAGATAATCTATCAAGTGTTATGGAAGACTTAGATTTAAATAACATACCAAAAGAAATAAAACCAGAACTACTTAAACCAGAAAAAACTCAAAATGAGCCAAAAATAGAAAAAAATGATAAAGAAGAAAAAGACTTTGAAGAAGTAACTACCGCTGTATCAAGCTTTGTTGACAAATATGAAAACATGCAAAGTGAAATCGATGCTAAAGAAGATAAAATCAGAAAATTACAACTTGAAATTGAAAAATTAGATCAATTAAATCATGAAATTACCAGTGCTAAAGAAGATGCTTTAAAAGAAGTAGAAAACCTAAGAAAAGAAAATAGTAAATATCGCGCTGATAATGAAAAATTAGGAGAAATTAATAATAAATTAGAAAATAGACTTGCCAAAACAGCTGAAATCATGAACAAAATTTATAAAAGCATTTCTAAAAAATAATTTTATAACCAAAAGACCTGACAAAAAATCAGGTCTTTTTACATCATTTGATAATTAGAAGAATTATAATTACTGTAATTATTATTTTTAACTATACTCTCAAGTCTACTAACACGTTGCTCCAAATTACTAACTTGATTAGTAAGCGTACTTATATCACTGCTGTTAATAGTACTTTGATTAGTAAACGGTATATTATTTGGCATTGGAACCATCTGCCCAGGCATCATCATACCTCCAAAATTAGGCATAGGATATACAGGATAACCCATCGCACAATCACGGTCTTTTTTCACACACAAATCTCCTTTCACACTCTAATTAATTATATGCATTTGTTTATTTTTTGTGTGCGTTTATGTTATAATACAAAAAGGTGATAAATATGCGCTTAAAAAATATTAAAGGAGCCAAAGAAAAAATATTAAAATCTCCTTATATAATATCAAATCCCAAAGAATTTAAAGGAAAATATCAAACAGTTTTTAAAAATGAAAATCAAATACATCTAGAAATTGGTATGGGAAAAGGAGACTTTATCATAAACATGGCACAAAAATATCCAAATATAAACTTTATTGGCATCGAAAAATTCGATAGTGTTATTTTAAGAGCTACTCAAAAATTAGAAAATCTTAAATTAAATAATTTAAAATTAATTAGATTTGATGCCACTTTAATAGAAGAAATATTTGATAAAGAAATAACCACTATATATTTAAATTTCTCAGATCCATGGCCTAAAAATCGTCATGAAGATAGAAGACTAACTAGCCGTAAATTCTTACAGCGATATGATAAAATATTTAAAAATACCCCTCATATTATCCAAAAAACCGATAATCGCCATTTATTTGAATATTCCTTAAAATCATTTTCAGATTATAACTATAAAATAAAAAACATCTCCTTAGATCTCCATCAAGATGAAATTCCAAACATTGAAACTGAATATGAAAAAAGATTTGCTTCCCTAGGTTATCCAATATATTATTTAGATACCAAAAAGTAGACATAATTTGACATGTAAACCCAAGATTCATTAGGAAAATTAAGCAAAATTTGATATACTTATAGTAAGCAGGTGTGTATATGAAGAAAAAAATTCTTTTAGGACTAATTGCCTTAATTCTAACAGGATGTACTATTGTTAGAATTGATACAACAAACATTGATAATATTATTAATGTCATACTATCAAAAGAAAATACTTTGTATAACCGTGTGGGAAGAGGGTATAAGTACTATGTACCAAGAGGAGTAACTTATATCGATAGTAGTGGGACTAATGATAAATTATATTCAAACGGCGTTTATTACTATTTGTATCTTGATGAAATCAGTTATTATTACCAAAAATCTACAAACTATAAAGTAGATAGTAGTAAATATTACTCTAGAAAAATTAATAATGATGGTAAAATAGGCTACCTTGAAATAACCAAAAAAGACGATTTATACTTAATTGAATTTGTCTATAACTTTGCCAAAATAGAAGCCTTAGTACCAAAAGAAGATATCAATGATACAGTTTTAAACAGTTCCTACATTTTATCGACAATAAAATACAACAGTAATATAATAAAATTATCATTAGAAGATGACTTTTTAAAAAATAAAGAAGAAGAATACGACGCATTCAGTTCAAAAAACAATAATGAAGATAGTTTTAAATTACGTTATTAAGAAAAGTAGAGGTGTATTTAAATGGGACTAATTGATAAATTTAAAAACTTATTTACCGAAGAAATTGAAGTCGAAGAACCAGAAAGACCAGAAAAGAAAAAAAATGAAAAAGAAATAAAAAAAGTCAAAAACGAAGGAGTTCAAAAAGAAGTAATACAAGTTGAAATACCTTCACCAAAAAAAGCTCGCTCTGATAGATATGAAGATACTCTAGAAGAACCATCTTTTGAACTAGAAGAGCCAGAACCTCAAAAAAGTGAATATAAATTTCCGTTTTTCGATGATAATGACTTTGAATCAATCGATGTAAAACCAAAACCAAAAGAAGAAAAAAGAAGTAAAGCTTATAAAAAAGAAGTATATAACCCACCAAAAGAAGAAAAACGTATCTTTAGACCATCACCAATCATTTCACCAGTTTATGGTATATTAGATAAAGGTTATCAAAAAGATGAATATAGCACTAAACAAGAAGGACGTTCTTCGTATTATAGCTCAAAAGAAGCAAATGTTGATGCCATCAGAAATAAAGCCTATGGTGGACTAGAAGCAGATATTGAAACAACCTTATTTGGCGGTAATAGAGTACTCTTTAATGAAGATAAAAAACCAAAAGAAATAAAAAAAATTGAAGAAACTCCAAAAGAAGAACCAATTATAGCTAAAGATGACTTTGACTATGGAGCTGAAACCATATCTGAAAAACCAAGACATGGTAAAGTCAAAGACGAAGATTTAACAGACTTACTTGAAGAAGAAATGGATAAACCAGTTGCTGAAGAAAAAACAAAAAGACAACCACGTAAAATCAGTGACCAAGAATTATTTAGTATGATAGATTCGTTCTATGAAAAGGAGAATAAATAATGACAATTAGTTTTTCTGATGTATTATCTGTATTTTTCTACATATTATTAATTGTATTAATAATTGCCCTTATAATTTTAGTAATAAATGCTATTAAAACATTAGCTAAAATTGACAGATTAGTCGACGATGTCAGTCAAAAATCAGTCAAGCTAAATGGGCTCTTTAATATAATTGATACAACCACTGATGCCGTTGTCGGTTTTAGTGATACAATAATCAGTTTTTTATCCACAGCTATTGGAAAATTATTTAATAGAAAGAGGGAAAGTGAAAATGACGAAAAAGAATAGTGGAATTGGTAAATTTGTAGTTGGTGCTGGTGTAGGTGCTGCTTTAGGATTACTATTTGCTCCTAAAAAAGGCTCTGAAACTAGAGAAGATTTAAAAAAAATGTTTGACGATTTAATGAACAAAGTAAAAAACATCGATATGGATGACGTTAGAGAAACAGTTGAATTAAAAATTGAAGAACTTAAACAAGGCATTGCTGAACTAGATAAAGAAACAGTCTTAGCTGAAGCAAAAAAACAAGCAAAAAAATTAAAAGAAGCAGCTGAAGAACTAGTAAATTACGCCATTGAAAAAGGCACTCCAGCTGTTGAAAAATCTGCCAATGCCATCAAAAAGAAAGTAATCGAAGTTTCTAAAAATGTCACAGAAAAATTAGAAAAGGAAACAAAATAGTCACTTCGGTGATTATTTTTAATGTTATGAAATTAAAACATATTTAAATGTTAAAAACCTATCTAAAAGTAATAAAAAGAACAAAAAAAGAAATAAACACCATTACTCCAGATAACTACTATAAAAATATATATGAAATAGATTCTCAAAAATTAAAAGAAAATAATATTGATACACTTCTTTTTGATATAGATAACACCATTGCAAAAGTAGATAGTAAAACTATACCAGAAGAAACAATAGAACTTTTTAAAAACTTAAAAAAACAAAACTTTAAAATATTACTTCTTTCAAATAATCACTATGAAAGAGTAAAACCAGCCGGGGAAATTTTAAAAGTTAAAGCCCTAAGTGATGCCGGAAAACCCGCATATAAAACATATACCAATGCCTTAAAAATTATAAACTCAAAAAAAGAAAATACCGCAGCTATTGGCGACCAATTAATATCTGATATTATAGGTGCTAAAAAATATGGTATAAAAGCTATACTAGTTGATCAACTTTCAAAAGAAAATAATATTCAAACAGGCCTTGCTCAAAAACTTCAAAAACATATCGTCAAAAAGCTAACTAAAAAACACCTTTTCAAAGAAGGAAAATATTATTAAAAAAATTATGAAAGTAGGGATAAATATGGACATGTGGCACTATGAAAATGAACTGCATAAACAAGGTTATGATATCATAGCCGGTACTGACGAAGCAGGCCGTGGACCTCTTTTTGGACCAGTTGTGGCAGCTTGCGTCGCCTTACCTAAAGATTTTCATTTAGAAGGTCTAAACGATTCTAAAAAATTAAGTGAAAAAAAACGTAATGAATTTTATAAATACTTAACTAAAAAAACAATATATGGCATAGGCATTGTAAATGCTGAAGAAATCGATAAAATAAATATATATGAAGCAAGCCGTAAAGCTATGATGCTTGCCATCAAAGAAGTGCAAAAACAAATTTGTATTGAATGCGTCCTTTCAGACGCTATGCCAATGGATATCGATGTACCAGTCATACCAATAATAAAAGGTGATGCTAAAAGTATGTCGATTGCAGCCGCCAGCGTAATTGCTAAAGTAACAAGAGATAAAATCATGTATGAAATAGATAAAAAACATCCTGAATATGACTTTAAAAATCATAAAGGTTATCCAACTCAAAGTCATATGGAAGCAATTGAAAAATATGGGTTAATTGAAGGCTATCGTAAAACTTACGCCCCTGTTCAAAACTATATCGAAACAGGTAATTGTAAGAAAGGAAATCAAAATGATAATAAATGAAAATAATAAAAATCAAATCTCTAAAAGTATGGTCAAAAGAGGTTTTAATCAAACCCCAGAAGAACTAAAAGAAAAATTATATCAACAATCAAGAAAAATAAAAGAAAATCAAAATCCAGAGGTCAAAGATATTCAAAAAAACGTCAGAGAAACATTTAATAAAATGCGTAACTTAAAATGATTATCAATAAAATCCCAGTTGGTTACTTAAAAGCCAATTGCTATGTATTAGAAAAAAATGATAAAGTAATAATCATTGACCCAGGTGATGAATATCAAAAAATAAAACCATATCTTAAAAATAAACAAATTCTCAAAATTCTAATAACTCATAAACATCAAGATCATATTGGTGCCCTTAATAATTTTAATCAAAATTTAATCTTAAAAAAACCAGAAGAAAAAACATATCAAATAGGGTCATTTACCTTTGAAGTTATAAACGCTAAAGGGCATACAAACGATAGTAAAATATTTTACTTTAAAAATGAAAATACAATGTTTACAGGTGACTTTCTTTTTAAAAATTCAATAGGACGCACCGATATGCCAACAGGAAATTATGAAGATATGCAAAAAAGTCTAAAAAACATAAAAAAATATAAAGAAAATATTAAAATATACCCTGGTCATGGACCGGCAACAACCTTAAATGAAGAAAAAGAAAATAACTACTTTTTAAAAAATATTTAAAATAATAAAATGTCATGTTATAATTAATAAAAAGGAGGCTAAAAAATGTTTGAAGGAACCGGAATCTATTTCTTTTTACTATTTCTAATATTTTTTATCGTTTATTTAACCGTTAAAATATGCTTAGGAAAACTATTTAAACAAATGAAAATACCCGCATGGAAAGCCTATATTCCATTTTATAGTACATTAATATTAGTTGATATATTAGATATAAAAAAAAGTGTATTTTATAAAACTTTAATTCCAATAGCTAATTTATATTACTATAAAATAATCATCGCTGAACTATTAAAAGCTTACTTACTTAATCCTAAACAAGCTGTTTGGTTCGTCGTTTTTCCAATGTATAAATTTCCTGAATTAGTCTTTAAAAACCCAAAATTTATGCTGCACATGTATGACGAAACAGAAGAATTTCTAGTCAATCAAAATGCCCTTTTCGAAACAAATAAACAAAAAGAAACTGTTCCAGAAAATATTACTATTCAGCCAAATACTTATCAGGAAAATATGCAACCCGCCCAAAAAAGCATCCCACAAAATAATATAGATGAAAATACTTATAATGAATCAGCTTTTCAAACAATTAATCCAAGCATAAATAATGATACCTCTAATGAAAATAATACCATCTACTTCAATGAAAACCTCCAGCCAGATGAAAGACAAGAAACATATATCGAAGCAAAAAAAGAAGTCGAAAAGAAAGAAGAAAATCCAATCATAATTGATAAAAGTAAACCTAAAGTTTGCCCAAACTGTGGTACTAAATTATCCTCTGATGCCAGCGTGTGCTTTCTTTGTGGTACAAAACTATTGTAATATCAAAATAAAATGTGTATAATTATAAATAAATGCCAAGACCAAGAGGAGTAAATATTTTTCTATTTTAAGAAAGTTAGTGGTTGATGTAAACTAATAATAGAAAATATTGAAGGTAGCTTGACCAAGCAGATTTCCTGAAAAAAGTAAGGAAATACGTTCAAAGTGCGTTAAACTTAATCAAGGTAAGTAAAACTTATAAACTAAGGTGGTACCACGTCAAAAACGTCCTTAGATTTATAAGTTTTTTCTATTTTAAGGAGGTCATATGCAAAAAGAATTTGACAAATATGTAAAAAAATTTGACTTAAATAATAAAGATATTAAATTAAAATATAACCATTCCTATAGAGTAGAGAAACTAAATGAAAAATATGCTAAAAAATTAAACTTCTCAAAAGAAGATGTAAAACTAGCTAAAATAATTGGACTTCTTCATGACATAGGCCGTTTTTCCCAGTTAGAAATATATGACTCATATAACGATAAAACAACTATTGACCATGCTGATTTAGGAATCAAAATTCTCTTTGAAAATAACCTAATCAAAAACTTTCCTGTTTCAAAACAAGATTATGAAATCATCAAAT
>CALVRS010000104.1 GCA_944358725.1 uncultured Bacilli bacterium | reverse complement strand
GAGAGTTTTTACTTTATTTGATTCTCCTTTATATTATTTTGAAATCTATGAAACAGCTGATAATACCGGTGGTTTCTTTGTCTGTGTGCATCATATGATTTGTGATGCTTGGTCTATGAGACTTTTGGTTAATTCTATTGTGTCTATATATTCTAAACTTGTAAAAAATGAAGATGTAGATTTTTCTTATGATTATGATTATTTGGATTTTATTAATCAAGAAGAAAAATATAAGTCTAGTAATAGATTCCAAAAAGATAAAGAATTCTGGAATTCTCTTTTTGACGAAAATATTTTTGATGATGTTTTTTCAGCTAATTTAAATACTACTTCTACAATTACATTTGAAGCAAGTAGGGCTGAGTTTAAACTATCTAAAGCTTTTACAGAGAAAATAGTGGATTTTTGCAGAGAAATTAATACATGACCTTTTACTTTAATTTTGTTTTTAATGGGAATTTACGAGGGAAAAATAAAGCAAACTAATAATGTTGTTTTATCTTCTCCAATATTAAATAGAACTTCAATGAAAGAAAAAGAAACTTTTGGACTTTTTGTAAATAATATGCTTTATAAATTAAATATTGATTATAACAGCTCTTTTTATGAGTGTATTCAAGAGCTTAATAAATGCCAATTTTCATATTTTAGACATCAAAAATATCCTTCACAAACTTTAGTTGAAGATATTAAAAATAAATTTAACATTAGAGAAAATCTATATAGTGCTTCTGTTTCATATCAAAATGCTAGAATGAATCACTCAACTGATAATATTAGCTATTCTACTGAATGGTTTTTTAATGGATATTCTTCTATTCCTCTTGTTATGCATATTTACGATATGGATGATACAGATAGTTTATCTTTTATTTATGATTATCAAAACTGTTTCTTTGATTATTCACAAATTAAAGATATTCATAATAGAATTTTACATATTTGTGAACAAGTTATGGAAAATAAGGATATTTTGATTAAGGATATTCAATTAGTTACTGAAGCTGAAAGAGATTTAATTTTAAATCAATTTAATGATACTTTTGTTGAATATGATACTACTAAGACGATTATTGATTTATTTGAAAGACAAGTACAGCTTTATCCTTATAAAAAGGCTATTATTTGTGGAGGAAAGGATATTTCTTTTAAAGATTTAGATATTTTAACAGATAAATTTTCTGGATTTTTGCAAAGTAAATATAAAGTTAATGCCCAAGATACTATTTCAATATTATTAGATAGGTCTATTGATTTAATTGTTGTGATTTTATCTGTTTTAAAATGTGGTGCTTCTTATGTTTTAGTTGATCCATCACATCCTTTGGATAGAAAAAAATATATGATAGATAATTCTAATTCAAGATATGTAATTTCAAATATGGATTTTGATTATGAAAATGTAATTCATATAGATAGTATTTTGGATTTAGATTTGAATTATAAATATAATAAGCCAAAAATTTCTTCTAATGATAATATGTATTTATTATATACATCTGGTTCTACTGGAAAGCCTAAGGCTGTTACTATTAGCCATAGGAATTTTCACAATTATTTATTAGGTATATCAAGAGAAGTAGAATATCTACTTGAAAAGACAGTACTTTCAATGGCTTCTATTTCTTTTGATGTTTTTGGGTATGAATTATGGGTAACTATTTTAAATGGTCTAACCTTAGTTTTAGCAACTTCTAATGAATTAAATGATTTTACTAGTTTAAATGATTTAATTTTAAAATACAATGTTAATATTTTGTATGGTACTCCTAGTAAAATTTTGTCTTTGATGTCTGCTAATAATTGTAGAGATAGTTTTAAATTATTAACAGATATAGGTATTGGTGGTGAATCTCTAAGTCAATCTTTTTTGGATGATTTGAATTTAATTACTTCTGCAAATATCTATAATATGTATGGACCTACTGAAACAACTGTTGGTTGTTGTTCTAAGAAACTAGCTAAGAAAAATAAATTAATTACTATAGGAAAGCCTTTAGCAAATGTTAAATTTTATGTTTTAGATAATAATTTGAATTTATGCCCTCCAGAAATAAAGGGTGAATTATATATTTCAGGTGATGGCGTTTCTAAAGGATATTTTGGTAGAGATGATTTGACTAAAAAGGCTTTTATGCAAGATATTTTCAACCCTTCTCTTACTATGTATAAATCTGGAGATGTTGTTTCTTGGACTAAACAAGGAGAAATTGTTTTTTATGGAAGGGCTGATTCTCAAATAAAGATTAGAGGATACAGAATAGAACTTAGTGAAATAGAAACAGTTTTATGTGAGCATAAATTTATTAAAAGTTGTGCTGTTATTGATTATTCATATAATAATAGAGAGTTTTTATGTGCTTATTATACTTCTGATTTTACTATTCAAAATTATGAATTAAAAGTATTTTTAAGTAAGAAACTTCCTTATTATATGATACCTTCATATTTTATTGCACTTCCAACATTGCCTCTTAATGTTAATGGAAAAATAGATAGAAAAAAATTGCCATCTCCTTTTAAAAATGCTAAAGAGACTAAATATGTAAAACCAGAAACAAAACTTCAAAAAGTAATTTGTAAGGCTCTGGAAGATGCTTTGTCAATTAATGATATTAGTATTAATGAAGATTTTAGTAATTTAGGTATAGATTCTTTATCTATTATAAGAGTACAATCAAAATTATCTACACTAAATATATCTATACCAACACAATATTTTTACGATTATGCTAATGTTAAAGATTTGTGCTTTGCTTTGGAAAATACTAGTTCAAATACTGATAATAGCTTATCTAGTGATGTTTATCCATTTTTAAAACATGATGTAAAAAGTATTCATACTAAAAAACATTATTATAAAAATGTTCTTGTTACAGGTGCTACTGGATTTTTAGGAATTCATTTATTAGATAATTTATTACAAAAAGATTGTAATATATATTGTTTAATTAGGAGTTCTTCTGTTGAAGCTGCTAGAAAAAGACTTGTTAGTATGTTTGACTTTTATTTTAAAGATAAGTATGATACAGACTTTTTGTTTAGTAAAATTAAAGTTGTTGTTGGAGATA
>CALVRS010000103.1 GCA_944358725.1 uncultured Bacilli bacterium | reverse complement strand
GACTCCCCACTAGAAATTGGAGTTTTATAGTCATCTCTCCCCAATAGAGCACGAAGCTTTTTCTTCTTACTCCCCAGCAGAAATTCTATAACTATTATTTTTTCTCCCCACTAGAAATTGAAGAGCCTGAAATTTTATCATTATCTTACACAATCTTGCTTCATTTGATATTTACCACTTGCAAATTCATAAATCTGATAACAATCATCTAAAGATGGCATATTTAATCTACCTTTTACTATAACAATTTCATTCACACCATCATCGTCCAAATCAAGTATCTCCACAATATTAAATGGTTCCATTCCCTCAGATTTTGCAATAATAGAAACCTTACCATCATCAACAACAAAAACATAAGATGTTATCTTATAATTAGTTATTGATAATGCATAACTAGACATTGTATAAAGAGTCTCCGACTTTTCATCACCATCAATATCAACATCTGTTTTAATTAAAGAATTTCTAAAACTATTGAATTCACTTTCATTTTTAGTATTATTTATCAAACTAATATATTCATCATCACTAACATCATAACCCTTAAGTTTATAATTAGCTAAATCTATATTTTTAAAACCAGTATAAGCAATTCTATAATCTTTAATATTTAAATCACTATAGCCTTCACCTAAAAAATTCCAATTATTATTAACATACTGTGCATAACTAGCATACTTCTTTTTAGTACCATCATAAACCACAAAATCAGCTTCCGATATTTTATCTGAAACTTCATTTAACTGAACAAATTCATTATTCTTATATTCCCAAATTAAATAATTTCCAACATATAAATATTTACCTTTGTTACCATTTGGATTATTAAAAAATAAAAGTAAAAATATATATATTCCAAGTAGTAAAAACACTACACATAAAAGTATAATATTTTTTTTATTCAAAAAATCTTTCATAAAAACAGCTCCCCTACCTTTAATTATATATACTAAAATAGTATATGTCAAATATCTATCAGTACATTCTTTTCCTTGATAATAGCACATCAAATTGATATAATTAAATATAGAAATGGAGGATAAAAATGGAGGACTTTCAAAAAAATAAAAAAATTATTTTAACCATCATTTGTACTATTATTATAATTGTAATAGCTGTGATATCACTTAATATTTATAAAATTTATAAACAAAAAGAAAGCACTAATAACTTTTATACATACTTAAAAGAAAATAATTATAAAAAAAATGATGATGGTATCTATACCAAAAAAACTAAACAAAAAAATCAAACAATCACAAATAGAGCCATATCAGATAAATACCTATTTGAAAAAGATATATCAGAAGATAATGATGACGAATATATATCCATAAGTCTTTTTTACACAAATGATAAAACAATAGAAATAATGTATCAAATCGAAGGCTTTGATCAAAATGATCAATATGGTGTATTATTTCAAAAAGGAACTTATCAAAACGGTGATTTCAAATGTGAAATTGTTACTAATCAAAACTTTAAGACAGAATGTAATTACATGAAAAAAATGGCTAAGGAATATGAAAAAGAAATAAACCAAATAATTAAAAATAATAATATCAATCCAAAATATATTAATATAGAAAAAGAAAATAATCAAAATTAAAGTTATATAAAAACAGTGATTTATAGAAAGTATAAAATAAAGTGTGTAAAAAAATTTACACGCTTTTCTTGACACACCCCATTTTTTGGAAAGTTATCTTCTTTCAAATTGAAGTTTTTTAATAACCTTATCATATATATATTTAATCCATTAACTCTTTATTTAAAAAAATATAAAAAAAGGCATTAATCACTAAACTTAGCATTAAGCCTTTTTTTCTAACCCTTTTTTATTAAATATTCAATTATTTTATAAATCTCAGTATTAGGATTTGCTTCAACCGTACCTATTCTACGATTATTTTCTAATTGATATTTTTCTAACTTTTTTGCACGTTCAATTGCATCATATAAATTTTCTATAATATCTGGAAATATGTTAATATTTTTTTCATATTTTGGATAAAATTTTTTTAATCTTTTTATTACATCAGTACTTTTCATATACGCCGTTGTATAATCATAATGTAATAAAAACCATAATTCAACACATGGTGAAGATGTAATAACTTTTATATTATTATCATTTGCTAATTGAATTGCTTCTTCAATTATTTTATTTTTACTAGGATTACTATCTGTATCAAATATACAATATGCTACATCATCATCTTGTAAATCTAAACCCATATTTTCTATTTCTTTAATTAACATCTCAACTAATTTTAATGGATCAGTATTATTTCCTTTAGCGTACGAAATATTATATGATTTTTTACCATCTTCAAAATTACTAAAATAAATCTTTTCAGTTTTATTTTTTCCTTCTAACGCTATTAATATTTTACTTTTTCGTTTTCTAATCTTTCTTACTCTATCACTACTAATTCTTCTATTTTGACTTATTTTTCTTCCCATAAATTAAAATCATTTTTGATAAAAGGAACAGCTCCATATCTACCAAGCATATATCCTCTTCCAACATTCTCCGTTTTTCTTACAGAAAAATCACTCAAAGAATATAGATCACTTATTCCATTACTATTATCTTTTTCTGTAAACCATATTTGATCTCTTCTTAAAATATTTAAATTTAACAAATTAGTATCATGAGTATTAAAAATTAATTGTGCTCCGTTTTTATTTATATCAGAATCATTAAACATTTGAACAATCATTTCAACTAAATATGGATGTAGACTTTTATCTAATTCATCAACCACTACAACCTTTTTACTATTTAATGCATCCATAATAAACGGAATAAAGCAAAAAATAATTTGAGTTCCCATTGATTCTTCTTCATATGATAAATAAGTAGAAGATGCCTTATGTCTAAATAAAGCCGTAAACACTTTCGGCTTTTCTTTCATATTCATACCTGCTTTAATAAAATCAGGTATTGCAGCTAAAAAATCATCAGGAATATCAGTCTCTAAAACTTTATAATCTTCTATATTAAAATCAGCCTTTTTTAAAATATCTAACGAAAAAATTTTCAATCTTTCATTGTTTTTTGAATATTCTCTTAATGCTAAATCTCTAAGCCCCCCTAAATTATTAAAAATATTAATATTGTTGCTTAAAAATTTATATGGATTTTTCGTTTTTTCATAATTCCAATTTGTTGCAGTAGCTATAAAAAATTTATTTTGTGCATTTTTACTTGCTATATCATTTAATATTCTTTCATCTTTTTGTGGAAAAGAATATTGATCAATTTTAGTTCTATCAAAAATTTGTGTTTCTCTTCCATTTGGATAATAATATAAATATTCTTCATATATTTTATTTTTATCTGCTACAAATCCATAAACATATCTTACATCATCCACAACAAATTTGATTTCAAATTCGCTTGGCATATTAATTGTATTTTTATCAAATTTAAATGGATATATTGGAAGCTTTGAATTTATACTTATATTATTTGAATTTCGCAACATAGACATTACCAAAGCAAGAATTCTAAACAAATTAGTTTTTCCAGATGCATTAGCACCATATATTGCCGCCGTTTTTAAAATCTTTCGGCCATTAAATATGATATAATTTTCATCTAAACCGCTTGTAGCATTTGCAATCATGCTAAAAGTAACTTTATCTTTAAATGATAAAAAATTGGCAATACTAAACTCCAAAACCATATGCTTTTCCTCCATTTCTAATAATAGTATATGCTTATTTTCTTATAAAAGCAACATATTTTCATATTTTATTGTTATTTTTTGCACTTTTTGTGCAAAATATTCAATTATTTTATTAATTTTTATATTTTATGTAGTATAATACATACAGAAAAACAATCAACCAACAATAAAACCATACCATAAAAAAGAAATAAACCAAATAATTAAAAATAATAATATCAATCCAAAATATATTAATATAGAAAAA
>CALVRS010000102.1 GCA_944358725.1 uncultured Bacilli bacterium | reverse complement strand
CCCGGAAATGTTTACATTTCTCTCAGAAAGTAGGAATTAAATACTATCATAACTTGCTTTCACCAACCAAGCTCGCTTTATATGAAGAAATATTTAATATTCTTTCCTTAACGATTTACAAATTAATATTAACATATTTAAAATTAAAAGTCAAAACACACTTTTTCGCTGTAACTTATACTTCCTTTTCTTATTCATATTCATAATATCTCTTTTAAAATATTTAAATGTTGCAATAACAATAATTGCGAAAGGAAGAGCAATTACAATACCAAGAACTCCAAATAAAATTCCTCCAGCAAAAACCGAAATAATAACAACTAAAGGATGAATCTTGTTGCTATTTCCATATACAAAAGGATTAATAACATATCCATCAACTGCCGAAAATATAACAAATAAAATACAAGTTTTAATAAATAACTCAGGACTAATCACAAAAGCCGTAATTGCTGCCACAATATTTGTAAAAATACCACCAAAATAAGGAATCAAATTACCAATAGCCGCTAAAGATCCAAGCATCAAAGCATTAGGATGACCTATAACCGTATAAACAAAAGTATATTCAAAAAACGATATTATCACAATTTTCATAAATCCAACTATATATTTACGCATCTCATCATCAATAACAGCCACATAATTGTAAATTTTTCTAGATTTATTTTTTAAATATTCCTTTATAAATTCTCTTATCTTGTCCATATCAGCTAAAAAATAAACAAAAGAAGCTAAAATAATAAATAACTTTGAAATATAATCAATTGAAACTCCAATAAAGCTCAAAGCTCCATTAGAAATATATCCACCAAGTTTTTCTAAAGTTTCATTAAAACTAACAGATAAAGTATTTTGAATATCTTTAAAATTAATATTATAATTAGAAGAAAGTTCCTTCAAAAATGAAATTATACCATTAAATAGACTAGTCATTTGGCCCATAATAGTCGGTGTAACCAAAGCTAAAATTAAAATAATTATTCCTAAAGCCGTGCCAACTACCAAAAACATCGATAACCCTTTAGGAAGACCTTTATCCATAAGTTTCTTCACTAACGGATAAAAAGCATAAGCAATTACAAAGGCCATTAAAAAAGGTAATAAAATATTGAAAAGTAAACTGATAATTCCAACCCAAAAATCTCGCGTTTGATAAATCAAATAAACGGCTAAAAGTGCAAGTACAAAATTAATCAATTTATAATCAATTCTATTTTTAATCACTAAGCACGCTCCTTTTCTAATAATATTGTAACAGGCCCATCATTTTGAATATTAACAAGCATATCAGCTCCAAATAATCCACACTGAATATTGACAAACTTACTAAGTCTCTCATTAAATATTTTGTATAATTTTAAAGCATTTATACTATCAAGTGCTTTAACATAACTCGGTCTATTTCCCTTCTTAGTATCTGCATAAAGTGTAAACTGTGAAACACTTAAAATACTACCTTTAACATCTAAAATAGATTTATTCATAACGCCATTTTCATCATCAAAAATACGCAAATGAATAATTTTATTAATCATATAATCAATTTCATCCAAACCATCGCCCAAAGTAAAACCTACAAATAAAACTAACCCTTTATCAATCTTACCAATAGTCTTTGAAGAAACTAAAACCGAAGAGGCTAAACTTCTTTGAACTAAAACTCTCATTTTATAAGTCTCTCCGCATCAGTAACTTCAGGTATCATTTTAATATCATTTATAAGTTTTAAAAGTTGTTCTTTATTATTTACTAAAACAGTCATCTCAATTGCCTCATCTTCTTTGGATCTATGGCTATTAAACTGTCTTACCGGAATATCATTATTAGTAGCTTTCGAAATAATACTAATAAGTGCATTATTAAGACCTGTTGCTCTAACTAAAATATTAGTTGGCAGCCTACTATTATCAGTATTCCACTTAACTTCGATAAGCCTCTCATTAAGTGTTGAAACATTAGGACAAACCATTCTATGAACAGTAACACCATAACCCTTTGTAATATACCCAACAATTCTATCTCCAGGTACCGGGTTACAACAAGATGCTAAATTAACCTTAATATCTTGAATACCAGCAATTGAAACCAAACTGTTACTCGCACTTTGTTTTTGACTTCCCTTAGCCGCTTTTTCTAATATTTTTTCTTCTTTATTAATCTCTTTTTTTAGATAATTATCCATAACAGAATTTATAGATATTTTACCACTACCTAAATTTCCATAAAGCTCATTTAAAGAATTAAACTTTAAATCACTAAGCAACTTTTTGATTTTTTCTTCTGCAAAAAATTCATCATTACTAATCTTTTGCCGGCGAAGTTCCTTGCTCAAAATATCCTCGCCCTTTTTCAAATTTTCTTCTTTATTAACACGGTTAAAAAACGCTTTAATTTTATTTTTAGCTTGCGTTGTCTGTACAATATTAAGCCATTCTCTACTAGGACCAGCAGAATTATTATTTGTAATAATTTTAACAATATCTTCGTTTTTAAGTTTATAATCAAGTGGTACCATATGTGAATTAACTATTGCTCCAGTTGCCTTATCACCAACATTGCTATGAACTCTATAAGCAAAATCAATTGGCGTTGAGCCATTAGGAAGTTCAATAACATCTCCAAGCGGTGTAAATACATAAATTGTATTTTGAAAAACCTCTTCCTTAACCGTATTTACAAATTCTTCTGGATTATCTTGTTCCTTCTTTAAATCCATAATAGCCCTAAAAAACTGTAATTTTTGTTCCATTTCATTTTGCATAACAGCCTTAACAGAACCTTTTTCTTTATAAGACCAGTGCGATGCAATACCATACTCAGCTACCCTATCCATCTCATAAGTTCTTATTTGAATTTCATAAAGTTGTCCATCAATACCAAATACCGTCGTATGAAGTGATTGATACATATTCGTCTTAGGCATCGCTATATAATCTTTAAAACGTTTGGGTTTAGGTCTAAACTTTGAATGAATAATTCCCAAAGCCTGATAACAATCTTGCTCTGTATCAACTAAAATCCTAAGTGCAAGTAAATCATAAATATCGCTAAAACGTTTGCCCTTTTCAAGTTTTTTATAAATGCTATAAATACTCTTAGAACGGCCCATAATCTCATGTTTAATATCATGTTTATTCAAAAGTTCAGAAACACTTTCAATCATATTTGCTACGCTATTATCCCTCTCAGCCTTAGTAGCATTAAGTTTTTCGGCAATATTATAAAATTCTTCCGGTTTTAAATAACGTAAACAAAGCTCCTCTAAATCCTGTTTAATACTATTAATACCAAGTCTATCCGCAATTGGCGTTAGAATATCTAAAGTCTCACGTGCCGTTGCTTTTTGCTTTTTATCACTATGTACAAAAAGAGTCTGCATATTATTAAGCCTATCAGCAAGTTTAATAATAATAACCCTAACATCTTCAGATAATCCAACCAAAATTTTTCTTTGATTGTTAATTAAAGCTTCAGTATTACCAGATAAATTAAGTTTATTAATTTTTGTAACCCCATCTACTAAAACGGCAATATTATGACCAAACATATCTTCAATCTCTTTAACCGAAACACCACAATCTTCAACCACATCATGTAAAAGTGCTGCCGATAAAGTTTCATAATCCGCATTGGTCCTAGTTAAAATATATGCAACATTTAAAGGATGAATTATATAAGGCTCCCCAGTTAATCTTTTTTGCTCAAAATGTTTTTCATAAGCAAATTTATAAGCCTTATCAATAACTTCTAATTCCTTATCATCTGTAATATAGGTTTTAACTTTATCCATCAATTTATCAATCGTTAAATCCTTTAGATGTTTACTCATTATATCACCCTCTTAAACATCAAAATAAATTTTTCTATTTTTCTCATTTATTTTTTCTTTAAAATAATCGTCAACTAGCGCATCATCAACATTTAATATATCACTAACCATATCACTAAGCATCAAATCATGACTATCACGCCATTTTTTTTCTTTTAAATAATTCCAAATATCCTCAGGTTTTAAATATCCATAACCATTTGCCTTTAAATCACTCATTTTTGTATTCAAAGCTGGCCTAAGTCTGTTATAAAGCTCAGCCGCTGATTTAAATTCTAAATCCATAAGCTCATCCCCTTACATATATAAACATTATATATTAATTTTCAAACCTTTTAAAGTCCTAAAGTTAAAAATTAGCAAAATAATTATTGCTACAATCACAAAAAAATGATATGATATCTAAACAAACAAAGGAGGAAATATTATGTTTGAAGTAAAAATAAATAAAAATAAATACTATGTATTTGGTGAAAAAGAATTCACAATTTATAGTGAACCAAAAAGTCCAATAATTCCCTGTCCTAATTATTATAGTTTAGAAATTTTAAACGGCAAATATCCGATAACAAAATTTACAAATATAGAGCCCGTTATAATAAATGAATTAAATATCGAATTAAATAATCCTTTTAATATAAATATATCTTTTGGAATGCCACTAACCACTGAAGAATATGAAATACTTTATGAACTTTATTTAAAACAATCCGAAGAAAATCAAACAGAAGAGTACTTGCAAGAAAAAAATATTAAAAATGATATAGAAACAGCCAAAATCCTAATCAAAAAAGAGCGCAAATAAACGCTCTTTTAATATACCTAAAACTTTTTGTTATAAATAAACCAAAAGACAAAATTATAATTTTTTTTGCATATATTTTAATATGAAAAAAAATATTTTCTTAAAATCTGTAATTATACTTCTAATAGGTGGTTTTTTAACTAAAATCATTAGTATGTTTATAAAAATTGTTTTAGCAAGATTAATCGGTACAGAAGGTATGGGAATATATATGTTAATATCCCCTACTTTTGTCATGTTAATGGCTCTAGCTAGTCTTGGTTTTCCTGTTGCCATAAGTAAATTAGTTGCCGAAGATACAAAAAACAATAAAAACCTTGTCTTTTCAGTTATTCCAATATCGCTAACTTTAAATATTTTAATAATTATTTTACTGTTTTTAACTGCTGGCTATATATCCCATAATCTATTAAATGAAGATAGATGTTACTGGGCTATAATATGTATAGGTTTTGTCCTACCATTTATTAGTATATCAAGTATTTTAAGAGGATATTTTTTCGGTAAACAGCAAATGCTTCCGCATGTTCTTTCAAATGTTACAGAAGATGCTGTAAGATTAATTGCCCTCATAATAGGAATACCTATCTTTCTAAGATTAGGATTAGAATATGCTGTCGCTTATATAGTCTTAACTAACGTCATAAGCGAGCTAACTTCAATCTTTGTACTTTTCTTCTTTATACCAAAAAATTTCAAAATAACAAAAAAAGACTTAAAACCAAATAAAGGTAATATAAAAGAAGTCTTTTCGATTGGTGTACCAACAACTATGAGTAGAATAATTGGCTCAGTTGGTGCATTCTTAGAACCAATCATCTTAACATATGGTCTCATCAAAAGTGGTTACTCTAATAACTATATTGTAAACGAATATGGCATCATAAATGGTTATGTTATGCCCTTAATCCTACTCCCATCATTTTTTACAGGTGCTATATCCCAGGCCCTAATACCAAATATTTCTAAAGCACATAGTAGAAAACATTATAATTATGTTTGGAATAAAATAAAACTCGCAATTGCCATATCTTTATTAATTGGAATACCAGCCACCATAATCTTTGAATTAATTCCTGAAATACCTATGAAATTAATTTATAACACCACTGTCGGCATAGACTATATAAAAATACTTGCCCCTATTGCCCTACTTCATTATATCCAAGCACCACTTACAGCCTCACTTCAAGCCATGGGAAAAGCCAAAGAAGCTATGCATGGAACTTTAATTGGAACTATCATTAGAACCATCACTTTACTAATATTATGCTTCTCACATATCGGACTATGGGCATTAGTATGGGCAACAGGAATAAATATTATCATTGTTACTATCCACCAATATATTCATGTCAAAAAAGCTCTAAATGTTTAAAAATTTAATACATTAATCATAATAAATTATAAAATTTTTATTCAATAATATAAGGGTCAGATTGAGTACCTGTTCCACCAGTGATTTTAACATTTGAAGAAAGATATAAAACTGGACGGACACCAAAATGATCAGCATATCTATTATCTACATGATTGTCACCAATAACAGCATAAGCAGCTACATCAAACACATAATCCGATGTACTAGCATTAGGTGTCAAAGTCCACCAAGGATAATCTTCAATAGCCATCCATGTAGTATCTCCGCATATATTACTATAACCAACATCATAACTAGAATATGAATAAAATGTTTTACAATTTGATAATGAATTAGTTCTCAAATATTCACTTAATGTTGGTAAAGCTATATTTCCTCGCCATTTTCTTGAATTTTCATCACTTATTTGACCAGCTAAATCATTATTATTCTCCACTACTGCACCTGTACTCCATTCATATGTTACCATTTGTTTTTTTGCTGTTTCTGTTAATGAGTTGTAATAATTACTATTTACATATGTCATTAAACTAGAATTTGCCCAATTATTCCTGCCATTTTCATCCCAAAGCATATATTTATTTGGGTTTAAATTACCATTACTCATTATTTTTATTGTTCCATCACATTCAACTGATACAATGCGCCAGCCAGCTTTTTCATTATTAAATGTTATATAATTATTTGGATTTGCTCCAGTGAAAAAATATCTACACTCATAAGGATCTTTTTCTAAGCCCCCATCTTCTATTATTTGATCTCCTGCTGACGGTGGAAAACATACTCCATAAAGCTCATCTATAGCATCTTGAACATTTGTACTTTCAAGTCCACTCGCAGTATTATCATATGTCGTTTGATTACTCGGAAAATATGTGGCTGCTATTACGCTTATAGTCCCACAAATTATTAAGCCTGTTATAAATCCCGGTAAATATCCAATCATAATTTTCTTTATTTTTTCTTTCATTTTGACATCTCCTATCTTATCCATATTCAAGATATCACAAAAAAAAAAAAAAAAAAACAAGTAATTTTTTTGATAAATCATTGCTTATTTTTCATTCATCTAAAAAACACTAAATTTCCTCTTTAGTGCTTTTTAATTTTTCAATCTCTTCAATAGTTAGACTAGTAGCTTTTGAAATATCTTCTATACTCATTTTCATATTAAGTAGATTTTTAGCTATTTCAATTTCTTTTTTTTTAATTCCAATAATTTTACCTTCTTCAAAACCAATACTTTTGCCTTTTTCAATTCCTTCTTTTTTAGCATCTTCAAGTTCATTATTTTTTTCAAAGGCATCCCACTTCTCTTTTTCCCATTCATGAAGTATAAATTTATCATTACTCATATTTATAACCGCCTCCATTAACCTTTGTACTTTCTTTTCATCAAGTA
>CALVRS010000101.1 GCA_944358725.1 uncultured Bacilli bacterium | reverse complement strand
TACAAAACAAAAAGAAATTAGAATATGCTATAAGCGGTGAACATTTAAAAATATTAGTTGGTAGTATTCCATATCAAACAGATGAAGATATAAAACAAAAAGTAAAACTAAATATCCTAAACATTTTAAATAAAAAATATGGTATAACTGAAAGAGACTTTGTCAGTAGTGAAATAGAATTTGTTCCCGCTTTAAAAGCAAAAAGTCTTGGACTAGATGAAAGTTTAGTTGCCGGTTATGGACAAGATGATAGAGTCTGCGCTTACACCAGTTTAAAAGCCCTATTAAATGTCAAAAATCCAAAAAGAACCTCTATTTGTCTTCTCGCTGATAAAGAAGAAATTGGTAGTATGGGTAATACTGGAATGTCTTCAAGATCTTTTGAATACTTCTTAGAAAAAATATTAGATAAAACTATCGGTAATAGACCAGGATTATTAGACGAAATTTTTCAATCAACTAGAGTACTATCAGCTGATGTAACTGCTGGCTATAATCCGAACTTTCCAAACACCTACGAAAAAAATAACGAATCTTATATAGGCCATGGTATTTCTGTAATCAAATATACTGGCAGTGCTTCAAAAGGTGGAGCATCAGACGCTAATGCTGAATTTGTTGGATATATTAGAAATCTATTTGAAAAAAATAATATCATTTATCAAAATAGTGAAATGGGCAAAATAGGTATTGGTGGTGGTGGCACAATCGCCTATATCTTAGCTGATAAAGGACTAGACGTTATTGATTGTGGTATTCCTGTAATCTCTATGCATTCACCATATGAAATAACAAGTAAATTTGATATATATAATGCCTATAAAGCTTATGAAGTTTTCTATAAAGACGAGTAATTCGTCTTTTTCTATGGTATAATATAAAAAAGGAGTGAAATTATGGGCGTTATAACTATTGTAACTATTATAATAGGTCTGATTACCTGTTTCTTTGGCTATAAACTAAACAAAACAATAATAGCTATATTTGGTTTAATAATTGGTTATAATCTAGGAGTAACTCTCTTACCAAATGTTATAACAGATCAAACCACAATTTATATTATTTCTGTAATTATAGCCATTGCAATCGGTCTTATTTCCTATAAACTTTATCTAGTTGGAATCTTCTTACTATGTGCTCTTGCGGCTTATATTCTATGTGATAACTTACAATTAGCCCAAAACATTAAAACTATTGTTGGACTAATCACTGGTATTATTGCCGGCATATTAGGAGTAAAATTCACAAGACCACTTGTAATCATATCAACCAGTCTTGCTGGCGCCACCACCTTTGCCGAAAACATATTAAATTTATTAAATTATCAAAATAATAATTTAACAATCATAATAAGCATAATCGTCGCCATAATAGGCATAATATATCAATTTAAACAAAAAGATACAAATTAGCTAAATCATAAAAAATATGCTAAAATAAATTCTACTAAGAGGTGAAAACACATGACACAAAATGAAATAACTAAAGTTTTTCTAATGATAATAACGACATTTCTATTTGTTGCTATTTTAATACCATTTATCAAAAAAATAGCCATTCACGTTGGCGCCTTAGATATTCCAAACAAAAGAAAAGTTCATAGTAAACCTATGCCAAGACTTGGTGGCTTAGGAATATTCTTTGGTTTTCTTTTCGGCTATATGCTCTTTGGTGAACCAAGTAGTACAATGAACTCTATCTTAATAGGTAGTTTCATCATCGTTTTAACCGGTGCTATCGATGATATAAAGCCATTAAAAGCATCCGTAAAATTTTCTTCTCAATTAATGGCAGCTATTGTCATAACTTGCTACGGTAAACTCTTAATTCAAGATATAACCTTATTTGGATTTTATTTAGATTTAGGCCTTCTCGCCTACCCTATTACAATTTTCTTTATATTAGGTTGTTTAAACTGTATAAACCTAATTGATGGTTTAGATGGCCTTGCCTCTGGTATAAGCGCTATCTACTTTGCTACCATCGGTATCATCTCAATTATTATGGGTAAAACCGGTTTGGATTTTGTTCTAACATTTATCATGTTAGGATCTGTCCTAGGCTTTTTAGTCCATAACTTTCATCCAGCTAGTATCTTTGCTGGCGACTCTGGTTCATTGTTCATGGGCTTCATGATAGCCGTAATCGCCCTACTTGGTTTTAAAAGTGTAACTTTAACATCTTTAATAATTCCCCTACTCATACTAGCAATCCCTATTTTAGATACCGTATTTGCCATCATAAGACGACTATTAAAAGGAGAAAAAATATCTAAACCAGATAAATCACATCTTCATCATCAACTTTTAAATAAAAATTTTTCTCATCGTACAACCGTCTTAATCATTTATGCCATAAATATCTTATTTGCAATCGCCTCAATTATCTATGCCCTTCATGACCAAAAATTAGGTTATATCCTTTATACAATTTTAACCATAATTGTCATTATATTTGTCTTAAAAACTGATATCATAGTAGATACCGCAAACTTTCATAAAAAAAATGATAAAAAGTAATTATCTTTGTATAATTCTTTTTTTTTAAACCAATAATATTAATGGTGACTTTATGAATAAAGAAATAATCGAACTATTAGACGTCATACTAAGATGTATAATTTCATTAATTACACTCTTTTTTGTTACCAAAATGATTGGTAAAAAACAAGTATCCGAATTTAGCCTTTTTGATTATGTAATTGGTATATCTATTGGTAATTTTGCTGCTGAAATGGCCTTAAACCTAGACTCGGATTATCTCCATGGAACCATTGCTGTTATCGTCTTTGGTCTTGTATCATATATAGTATCTTTAATAACCCTAAAAAACCTAAAAGCTCGTAAATTTTTTATAGGTGATCCTACCATAATCATTGAAGATGGTAAAATATTATATAAAAATCTTAAAAAAACAAAAATAGATATTAATGACCTACTAGAAGAAGCTAGAATAAATGGTTATTTTGATATATTTCAAATTGACTACGCCTTAATGGAAGCTAATGGTAAAATTAGCTTTCTCCCTAAAGCAGATTATCAACCACCATTAAATAAAGACTTAAAAATTCAAACTGATAAAACAGGCTTGTGTGCAAACTTAATAGTCGATGGCAAAATAATTAAAGAATCATTAAAAATAATGCATAAAGACGAAAAATGGTTAAAACATCAAATAAATGTTAAAGGATATAAATTAGAAGATATAATATTAGCAACTTTAGATCTAAAAGAAAACTTCAAAGTTTACGGAAAAAACGTCAATTCTAAAACTTACGATATATTAAACTAGTAATTAATAAAAATAACTGTTATAATGACTTAGGTGATAATATGCGACATTTTTGTGCTTCCGCTTATATAATTAATCCAGAAAATAAAAAAGTTTTACTTGTAAGACATAAAAAATATAACAAATGGCTTCAACCAGGCGGCCACATTGAAGATAATGAAATTCCAGAAGAAGCTGCCATAAGAGAAGTATATGAAGAAACTGGCATCAAAGCCACACTAATTGGTGAACACTTTCCCCGAGAAGATGATCTAATAAGACCGCTCGCAGTTCAGTGTAATCGTAAAGATAATGGCGATAAAATGATAGATATGGTCTACGTCGGAAAACCAAATAATCCAGAAAATCATTTAAAAATGAGTAGTGAAAGTAATGATGTTGGATGGTTCTCAAGACATGAACTAGATGAAATGCCAGTCTTTCCTGATGTAAAAATATCATTAGATTATATTTTAAGAAATTACTTTGGCGAAAATAATGAATAAAAAAATTAATTCTCACTATCTTCTAATAGTTGAATTAATTTAACATCTAAACAATCCGCAATAATAGCTAAAGTCTCAATTGATATAGTCGCATATACATTTTTAGCTTCTAAATTCTTAATAAACCCATATGATAAATTAGCCTTAATAGCTAACTGTTCTTGGGTTATTTTTTTTATCTTTCGGTATTTTTTGATATTTTTCCCAATAAGCTTATATATATCTTTATGCTCCATAACATCATTCCTTTAAAGATATTACTATAAATATTTTATAATAAATAACTTAAACAAAAAGTCATTTAATGGATGACTTTTTGTTTAAAAAGTGTTATAATTTATAAAAAGCAATATAAAAGGAGTAAGAAATAATGACAAAATTCAAAAAAATATTAAAAAACAAAATACTTATCTTTATATTAGGGGGAATATTATGTGGTACCATAACGGTTTATGCAACAACATATTTTCCATCTAATCAAGTAACTTATGATAATACTGTAAGTAAATTAAATTCAACAGATGTACAAGGCGCCATAGATGAACTATATAATACATGTTCTGATTCTATAACTTCAGGTAATTATATATATTTTGTTAAAAATACATATACGTCTAATTACAATGACCCATATAGAGGAGATATCTATAAAACAACACTTGATGGAAATAGCAGTACTAGATTAATTGGTTCTTCCACAGGTACTAGAATTGATAGTATTTATGTTACAAAAGATCATATTTACTTTTCTATAAATAAATATAAAAGTAATAGTACAGGGCTTAAAATTCCAACAAGCGGATCAATTTATAGAGTTAATTTAACTGGTCAAAATTCTACTCAATTAATTAGTGTATCCAATAATAGTGGGATTGGTAATATTTATGTGACAGAAGATTATATATATTATGTCGTAAATATTTATGATAATTATAATTGGAATAAAAATGGACAAATTTATAGAGCTGATTTAACTGGTCAAAATTCTACTAGAATAATTTCTGATAGTGGTAGTATTGAAGGTATGATAATTAAATAATAGAGATAATTTCATAAGTAATTAAAATTATATTATTTTAAAAAGTTTCAATTTAAAAACCAAGGAAATATTAGATCAAAAAAAGGTCTAATATTTTTTTATTTACAATTAAAAGCATTAGTGTTATAATTGTTCGAGTAACAAAGAGAGGGAGTATTTATGAAACAAAGAAATATTGCAATCATTGCTCATGTCGATCATGGTAAAACAACATTAGTTGATCAATTGTTAAAACAGTCAGGAACTTTTAGAGAGAACGAAGAAATTGGTAAAAGAGTTATGGATTCAAACGATATAGAAAAAGAAAGAGGCATAACCATATTAGCTAAAACTACAGCCATAAACTATAAGGGATATAAAATAAACATACTAGACACACCAGGACATGCTGACTTTGGCGGTGAAGTTGAAAGAATTATGAACATGGTTGATGGTGTATTATTAGTTGTCGATGCTTATGAAGGAACAATGCCTCAAACTAGATTTGTTTTAAAAAAAGCCTTAGCTGCTGGTGTAACACCAATAGTAGTTATCAATAAAATAGATAAACCATCCGCAAGACCAGAAAAAGTTGTTGATGAAGTTATGGACTTATTCATAGAACTTGGTGCATCCATTGAACAGTTAGAATTTCCAGTACTTTATGCCTCTGCCCTAAACGGTACATCAAGTACATCTCCAGATATAAATACTCAAGAAAAAACTATGGATCCTATTTTAGATGCGGTCATTGAAAATATACCACAGCCAAAAGTAGATGAAAACGGTCCATTTCAATTTCAGCCAGCTCTTTTAGATTATAATGATTTTGTTGGAAGAATCGGTATTGGTCTTGTCAAAAGAGGCCATATAAAAGTAAACTCTACTGTAACTTGTATGAGACTAGATGGCAGCAAAAAACAATTTAGAATACAAAAAATATTTGGCTTTTTAGGTTTAAATAAAATTGAAGTAGAAGAAGCTCATGCTGGTGATATCGTTGCCATAGCTGGTCTTCCTGATATTTCTGTTGGTGAAACTGTATGCGATCCATCACATGAAGAAGCTCTAGAACCACTTAGAATAGATGAACCAACATTACAAATGACCTTTGGTGTAAACACTAGCCCATTTAGTGGTAAAGATGGAAAATTATTAACCGCAAGGCAAATTGAAGATAGATTAATGAAAGAAACCGAAAAAGATGTTTCACTAAAAGTAAAACAATATGGTTCAGAATCTTGGATAGTTTCAGGAAGAGGCGAACTTCATTTATCAATTTTAATTGAAACCATGCGCCGTGAAGGATATGAAATAGAAGTTTCAAAACCAGAAATAATTATTAAAGAAATAAATGGTATTAAGTGTGAACCATACGAAGATGTCGAAATAGAAGTTCCTGAAGAATATGTTGGCCCAGTTATAGAATCACTTGGTAACCGTGGCGGAATCATGGAAAATATGAAAGCCTTTGATAATCAAACAAAATTACTATACACAATCCCATCAAGAGGTTTAATTGGTTTTAGCACAGAATTTATGACCTTAACCAAAGGATATGGTATCCTATCTCATGCCTTTAAATCATATGAACCAATGTCTACAAATAATATAGGCGAAAGAAAAGCGGGCGTGTTAGTATCAATAGATAATGGTAAATCCACTGCTTATGCCTTAGGTTCTCTAGAAGATAGAGGTGTAATGTTCATAGCACCAGGTACTGATGTCTATGAAGGAATGATAGTTGGTGAAAACAATCATGAAAATGACTTGGCGGTAAACGTTACTAAAGGTAAACAATTAACCAATACTAGAAGCGCTAACAAAGACCATACTGTTGTTCTAAAACGTCCAAGAGAGATGAGCCTTGAAGTATGCCTAGATTATATTAATGAAGATGAACTAGTTGAAGTAACTCCATTAAATTACCGTCTAAGAAAGAAAATTCTAAATACAAATGAAAGAAAAAAATACGAAAATAAAAAGAATCCAAGATAAGCTTTTAAAGAAAAGTAAAGCTTATCTTTTTCATAAAAACAGCTTGTAATAAAAAACTAATTTACTATAATTAAAATAACAAGGATAACTTGTTTAGGAAGAAAACTAACTATTAAAAGCCAATAGTAATTTTATAAATTTTAATAGTTTGTTAGAAATTGGAAAGAAACCCATGCCAGAAAAATTTCACACAAGTGAAATTTTAAGCCTCATAAGAGATTTTATTTTGTCTTAAATTCAGTTTTAAATTCAACTTTATCATCACTATAAATTGGAATAATAGAAATATTGTACCCATACTCATTTTCAAAAGAAATCCTTATATCAGGAACATCCATATTAATACTTTTTCTAATAATAACCTTCCCTTCATTTACATTATCCGCACTATAAAGTAAATCAATATCAGTAAATTTATCATCTTCTATCTCTATTTCGTTAATTTTAAAATTTATTACCTTTTTGCCAAAATTTATAACAATATAATTTGAAGTCTTATCAAGTAAAACAGTCTTCTCGTCACTGTTTGCTTCATAATTTTTCATATAATCAATCGTATAAAAATCCTTATTTGTATACTTGTCAGTTAATTTCTGTAAAAAATTGTTAAGTTCTGTATTCTTTGCTACCTTTCCATCATATTTAATCTCATTATCATTTAAAGAAAAATAATAAATATCTTCATTAGTTTTAATTGTTAATTTATTAGATAAATCCTTCTCTTCCTTTTTATCATAACTCTTATTAATTAAATTCCTAACTTTTTTAAAATCATTTTTATTAATATAAATGTCATTGTATTTAATTTCCGTAATATCACCATTAATATCCAAACTTTTTGAACATCCACATAATAAAAAAATACATAATAAAATAATGATTCTACGCATACTATCACCTATCATTATTATGTATTTTTTTTATAAAAAAATACTTATTAAAACAAGTATAAGATTTAGTAATTATGATGGTGTAAAAAAAGTACGGGCAAAATAGAATGATTAATACAAGAATTATAATTAAATTAATTTTAAAATAATGAGAATGAATAGTCAAGGTTCAATAGACTGTTTGTTCTTTTTATATGTAACGA
>CALVRS010000100.1 GCA_944358725.1 uncultured Bacilli bacterium | reverse complement strand
TACTTGATGAAAAGAAAGTACAAAGGTTAATGGAGGCGGTTATAAATATGAGTAATGATAAATTTATACTTCATGAATGGGAAAAAGAGAAGTGGGATGCCTTTGAAAAGAATAATGAACTTGAAGACGCTAAAGAAGAGGGAAAAATTATTGGAATTAAAGAAAATAAGCTTGAGATAGCTAAAAATCTACTTGATATGAAAATGAGTATAGAAGATATTTCAAAAGCTACAGGTTTAACTTTGAAAGATATTCAATTATTAGAAAATACTGAAAATTAAAATTTTAGTATTTTTTTTATTTTAAAAGTTGTACTTGAAATAAGCATCATTTTAAATATCTTTTCTTGTTAAATTATTTGCTTGAAATTTATCTTTTGTATTTTTATTTATAAAATAAATTTCATAGCCACATTTGTTAGCAATTTGTTCAATCATGTCAAAAGAAACTATCCTTTGTTCATTTTCATAGCGGGATAGATTTTGCTGTGAAATGCCTATAGTTTTTGCTAAAACATCTTGCTTTAAATTTTTATTTTTTCTCATATATTTTAATACTTTTCCTATCATAATATTAAACCTTAATTACAAAAAATATACCATTTCGGCGTAATTAAATATTTGAATACTCCAAAATGGTATATTAAAGAAAATGATAAAAAGAGTTTGTTTTATAAAGAATAGGAAGAGTGAAAATGAGAGGAAAATTGAAGAAGATTTTTAATAATAAAATATTTGTTTTTATACTAGGTGGATTATTATTTAGTGTAGTAAGTGTGTATGCGGTTACTTATTTTCCTTCTAATTAAGTAACTTATGATAATAGTTCGAGTAAGTTAAGTTCAACTAATGTACAAGGGGCAATCGATGAACTTTATAAGACATGTCAGGCTGCTTCTTCTGGAAAGTATATGTATTTTGCAACAGTTGCGACAGGTAGTGCTGGTAAAATGGGAAATGGAGTTTTATATAGATGCAATATTGACGGTAGTAATTGTAGTAGAATATATTCCGGCTCTGATTATTTTTTGATTGATAGTATATTTGCGACAAGTAATTATTTGTATTATTCAACAAGTCAATCAACTACAGAAGGAAGAGGATATGGATATTTATTTAGGTGTAATATAGATGGTAGTAATTGTAGTACAATATATTCCGGTGGAAGATATGTTTCGATTGATAGTATATTTGTGACAGGTAATTATTTGTATTTTTCAACAAGTCAGCCATTAAGTGGTGCTGCAAGACAATATGGAGTTTTATATAGATGTAATATTGACGGTAGTAATTGTAGTACAATAGTTTCTGGTTCTCGATATATGTTTATTAGTGCTATTGGTTAATTTAATTATTTTTAAGCTTGAACTTAATTGTTTCAAGTTTTATTGTGGAAAAAATAAAATTTTAATAAAAAAAGTTAGGGCATAAGACCATCCGATATTCTATATGGAGGAGTCTAAGATTCCTATGAAGTAGAAAAATCTTACTGTGAGGTAAGCTAGTTAAAATTTATTTTGACTTATGTTCTGTTAATGACAAGACAATCTTAGTAAAATATAGTATAATATTATCTAGGGTGATATTATGCGTGAACTTTTTGAAATTTTAAATAAAAATATAAAAAAACATGATGAAGTTATAATTATGACCCATGCAAGGCCTGATTTAGATGGTATGGGGTCTTCTTTAGCTTTATATAAAATTATTTTATCTATGGGGAAAAAATGTTTTATTGTTTCTCCTAAAAAGAAGTTATATCGTTCTTTAGATAAGGCTATTAAGTTACTTAGTGAAAATAATATAGTTTTTAATTTTAAAAGTGAAGAGGATATTTTAAATAGTAAATTTAATAAGCCTTTACTTATTGTTTTAGACACACAAAAAGCAGAACTTGTGGAATCTGATAAAATTTTAGACTTTATTTCAGATAGGATAGTTATTGATCATCATATTGGAAGTTTAGATACAATTGATGGTAGTATATACAAGTATGATGATGCTAATAAATCTAGTATTGCAGAAGTGATGGCGGAATATTTGAGTTATTTAGGGTTAGAAATAGAACCACTTATTATGACAGTTTTACTTTCTGGTATGGCTATTGATACTAGCAGTTTTAATATTAAGACAACGGCCCGTACTTTTGAAATGGCGGCTTATTTAGCTAAAGGTGGAGCTGATTTTGTAATTGTTCAAGAATTACTTAAGGAACCTAGGGAAGAGATGGTTAAAAGATATAGTTATATAAGTAATAGTGAAGAAGTTGTTCCTGATGTTTTGATGTGCAAGATGGATGATAATATTCATGGTAATGTGGATATTGCTTTACTTGCTAAGGAATTACTTAAGTTTGAGGATATTAAAGCTTCTTTTGCTATTGGCCGGCTTTCTAGCAAGATTGTTGGTGTAAGTGCAAGATCAATGGGAAGTATAAATGTTGGCGAGATTATGGAAAAACTTGGTGGCGGTGGTCATTTGACTGATGCTGCCGCACAAATAAAAGATAAAACGGTAGAAGAGGTGGCAGTAGAATTAAAAAAAATTATTAAGGGTGTGATAAAATGAGAGTTATATTACTTCAAGATGTTAAAAAACAAGGTAAAAAAAATGATATAATAGATGTTAAAGATGGTTATGGTAGTTATTTGATTAATAATAGATTAGCTGTTTTAGAGACTAAAGGTAGCAGTAAGGTTTTAAAAAAACAAACTGAGGAAGCTGCTTTAGAGGAGTCTTTACTTATAAAAGATTGTGAGACTATTAAAAATAAGTTAGAAAAAATGACTTTAAATTTTAAAGTTAATGCTGGTAAAAATGGTCAGGTGTTTGGACAAATTAGTACTAAACAAATTGTATCAGAGCTTAAAAAGAAAGGCTTTGATATTGACAAAAAAAAGATTAAATTAGACGTTCCAATTAATACTTTAGGAACAACTAATGTTAAAATTATTTTACATAAAAAGGTGGAGGTTACTTTAAAAATACATTTGGATAAGTAGGTGATTAGATGGATGTAAAGACGATGCCACAAAAGATAGATGCGGAGCAAGCTATTTTAGGTTCAATGTTTTTGAGTGAGAAGGCTTTAGAGCGTATTGTTGAACGTTTAAATAAAGATATGTTTTATTTAGATTCTCACAAGAAAATATTTGAGGTTATTAAGAATTTAGCTGATAAGAAAGTTCCGATTGATATTACAACTGTTACGGCAGAACTTGAGAAGAAAAAACTTTTAAATCAAGTTGGTGGTGTTGAGTACTTAACACAAATTATTAATATGGTACCTACGGCAGCTAATGCGGAGGAATATATTAATATACTTGAGGATAAGTTTTTAAGGCGAAATTTAATTGAAGCTGGTACGGAGATTGCGAATGCGGGTTTTTCTTCTACAGAAGAGATTGGCGATATTTTAGATGAAGCTGAGAAAAAAATATTTGATGTTGTTAAAAATAGACGTGGGTCTGAATTTAAGAGTATTCAAGATGTTTTATTTAAAGCACAAGCTGATTTAGAAAAACTTTCTTCTTTAAAAGGCGAAATTACTGGTGTACCATCTGGATATTATGATATTGACAGATTAACAGCGGGTTTTCATGAAAATGAGCTTATTATAATTGCTGCTCGTCCAGCAATGGGAAAGACGGCTTTTGCAGTTAATATGGCGGTTAATATGGCTATGAATGCTAAAAAAACTGTGGCTTTATTTAATATGGAAATGGGCGCTGAGCAACTTATTAGTCGTATGCTTTCATCTGTTGGTCAGATTGAGGGAGCTAAGTTACGTACTGGTAAGTTAGAACATCAAGATTGGAAAAGGGTTAATGAGGCAATTAGCCGACTTGCCGATACGAAGATTTTTATTGATGATACTCCTGGTATGACAGTAAGTGAAATTAGAGCTAAATGTCGAAGACTTGCTAATTCGGATGATGGACTTGATATTGTAATTATCGATTACTTACAGCTTATTAGTGGTTCAGCTAGATATGCTGGTCAAAGACAGCAAGAGGTATCAGAAATTTCTAGATCGCTTAAAACTATGGCGATGGAGTTAAATATTCCGGTTATTGCTTTAGCTCAGCTTTCTCGTAGTGTTGAAGGTCGTGAGGATAAAAGGCCACTTCTTTCTGATTTAAGGGAGTCTGGTTCTATTGAGCAAGATGCGGATATTGTAGCATTTTTATATCGTGATGATTATTATAATAAAGAAAGTGCGATAGATGAAAATACTAGTAAAAGTGAGTTTATTATTTCAAAGCATCGTAGTGGTCCTACAGCAACAGTAAATTTAGTTTTTAAAAGGGATACTAGTTCATTTTTCAATATGGAAAATAGTGAGGTAGGTGAGTAAATGAAAAAATTTGGATTTATGTTTATGATTGGCATAGTAATTATTGGTGTATGTGTTTTAGGTTTTGGATATCGTACATCACCTGAGCCAAATAATTATTATGCGGTTTATTTGAATGACAAGTCACTTGGTACAATTGCTTCTAAAGATGAACTTGAAGATTATATTGACGAAAATGGGGCTTATTATAAGCAAAAATTTGATGTTGATAAAGTTTATTCGCCTAAGGGATTACAAATAAGAAAGCTTACAACTTACGATGGTAAGGTTGATTCGGTTTCTTCTATTTATAAAAAAATTTCTAAAAAAGAAAAATTTACTGTTAAGGGATATGAGTTTGTTATTAAGAAACAAGCTAGTGAAAATAATGAAGATGAAAATCCAAAACTTACAACACAGAGTATATATGTTTTAGATAAAAAGGTTTTTAAAAATGCTGTGGAAAAGTTAATTTATACTTTTGTTGGTTCTGATGCATACGAAGCTTATATTTCGAATAATCAAGCGGAGATTGAAACGACTGGTGAGAATATTCAAAATGTTTATGTAGCTGAGGATATTACTGTTAAGGAGGTTAAAATTCCGGTTGATGCGACGATATATACGGATGAGAATTCTCTAGCAAGTTATTTACTTTATGGCAAAGAACAAAAATCTAGAGGATATATTGTACAAGCTGGAGATACAATTGATAATGTTGCTTTTAATAATAAGGTAAGTCCTGAAGAGTTACTTATTGCAAATGATACTTTAACTAGTACGACTAATTTATTATATCCTGGACAACAACTTCAAATTGTCGAGACTAATCCACAAATTAGTGTTGTTGAAGAGTCATATTTAGTTGAAGATATGGAAAGTCAATATACAACAGAAGAACGCTATGATAATAATATAGTTATTGGTCAAGATAAGGTTATTCAAGAAGGTGTTAATGGGTTAGAACGTGTTGCTCAAGATGTTAGAAAGATTAATGGAGTTATTAGTTATGTCGAACCACAAGGGAAGACGGTTATAAAAGAGCCGGTTAATAAAATTATTGTTAAAGGTAATAAATATATTCCTGATGTGGGTAGTACTACTAGCTGGGGCTGGCCAACAGATAGTGGTTGGAGACTTAGTAGTGGTTATGTTTGGCGTAGTAATCCAGTAACAGGTAAACGTGAATTACATGGTGGTTTAGATATTAGTGGTACTGGTTATGGTTCAAACATTTATGCGACGAATAATGGCCGAGTTAAAGAGGCTGGATATCATTATAGTTATGGTAATCATGTAATTATCGATCATAATAATGGTTATTTAACTTTATATGCACACATGTCTAAGATTAATGTTAAGGTAGGTCAAGTTGTAGCTAGAGGAGATGTTATTGGTTTAGTTGGTATGACTGGTGTAGCAACAGGTCCGCATGTTCACTATGAAATTTGGAAAGGCTGCGATTATTGCCGAATTAATCCAATGAGTATGTATTAATGAAAATATGTGTATTAGCAAGTGGTAGTAAAGGTAATTGTTCATATATTGAGACAGATGGAACAAAATCACTTGTCGATTTAGGTATGAGTGCGAGTTATGTTGCTAAGGCACTTAGAGATATAGGTGTAGACCCTTCAGAAATTCAAAGGGTCTTTCTTACTCATGCACATTCGGATCATATAGCAGGTTTAAAAGTATTTTTAAAAAAGTATCATCCAACGGTTTATTTAACAGAAAAAATGGAAAGTGAAATTGGTTTTGATATTGAAGATAAAGTTTATATTAATGAACATGAGCACATTAATGATTTGGATGTAGAGGTATTTAAGACTTCACATGATGCAGCGGATAGTAATGGCTATGTTTTTACCTCTTTTTCTAAATCTATTGTATATGTGACAGATACGGGTTATATACATGTTAAAAATTTTAAAAAATTAACTAATAAAAATATTTATGTATTTGAAAGCAATCATGATATTCGTATGCTTAGGGAAGGTAGGTATCCTTATTATTTACAACAAAGGATACTTAGCGATAAGGGACATTTATCTAATAAAGATTCGGCATATTATTTATCAAAACTAATTGGTGATAATACAGAGAGAATAATTTTGATTCATTTAAGTGAGGAAAATAATAAACCTGAACTTGCTTTAAAGACATTACTTGATACTTTGGATGATAAAAATAAAAGGATTCCAGATATTGAAATTGCTATGCAAAGGGAAAGTACGGAGTTTGTAGAATTATGAAGATAATATGTGTAGGAAAAATAAAAGAAAAATTTTTTATTGAGGCTTTAAATGAATATAGCAAGCGAATTTCAAAGTATGTTAATCTTTCGATTATTGAGGTAGCTGATGAGGCTAATGTTAGTTTAGCTTTGAAAAAAGAAGGGGAGCGAATTTTATCTAAAATAAAGGATAATGATTATGTTATTACTTTAGAAATAGATGGTAATAAACTTTCTTCTTTAGATTTTGCCAGAAAGATTGACAATAATTTTGGAGTAAATAAGAATTTAACTTTTGTAATTGGTGGTTCTTATGGTTTATCAGAGATGGTTAAAGCACGTAGTGATTATAGATTATCTTTTTCAACTTTGACTTTTCCTCATCAACTTTTTAGAGTTATTTTACTTGAACAAATTTATCGTGCATATAAGATCAATAATAATGAAAATTATCATAAATAGAGGTTTAAAACCTCTTTTTTGTTTGATATTGTATAAAATATTAAAAAACTGTCCATTATTAATTAGAAGGGTGGTTTTTAAATGAAAAAGACAATTATATTACTTTTATTTATAGGTATTTTTTATGTATTAGTAAGTGATGTTTTAGCTAAAAAATTAACTATTCCTGATGATGCTATTAGAATAAGAATTATTCCTAATAGTAATTCAGAATTTGATCAAAAAATTAAGTTAAAGGTGAAGGATAAAATAGAAATTACGATGTATGATTTACTTAAGGATGCAAGAAGTAGTGATGATGCTTTTGATATTATTAAAAATAATTTAGAGTTGGTAGATAAAGATGTTAAGAAGATTTTAAGTGAAGAAAATTATAATAAGGGTTATAAAATACATTTTGGGAAAAATTATTTTCCTTCAAAAGATTATAAAGGTATAAGGTATGAAGAGGGGTATTATGAATCTTTACTTATTACTTTAGGAAAAGGTGAGGGGGATAATTGGTGGTGTGTTTTATTTCCTCCTTTATGTTTAATTGAGGGAGAAGAGGATACTGATGTGGAGTATAAGTCAATTGTAATGGAAATTTTAGATAAATATTTGTCGTAAGTTTAAAACTAGTGCCATAAGATTTTGTAAGAGGTGGTTTCTTTTGCTACTAGTTTTTTTAATGGCTGTTAGTTTGAGTATGGATGCTTTTTCATTGGCTTTAGCTTATGGCACTTTAGGAATGAGTAGAAGGTATAAAATTTTATTATCTTTTATTACAGGCATTTATCATTTTATAATGCCATTTTTGGGCCTTTTTTTAGGGGAGTTCATTTTTTCTTTTTTTAAGTTTGATTATGATATTTTGGTTTCAATGATTTTACTTTTTATTGGTGGACAAATGATATTTAGTTCGTTCAAAAATGATGGAGAGGTTTATGATCTTGGTTTTGCTGGTTTATTTTTATTTGGTTTTGCGGTAAGTATTGATAGTTTTTCAATTGGTATAACTTTACCAAATTTTGATGTTGATAGTTTTTTAGCTCCTTTTGTGTTTGCGTTAGTTAGTGGATTTTTTACTTTTATCGGTTTATTAATTGGCGATAAGATAGCAAACTTATTTGGTAAAGTTGCAACTATTTTAGGAGGTTTATTTTTAATGTTTATGGGAATTTTATTTATTTTATAGTTTTTTTTAAGTTTTATGTGTTAAAATAGATTGAAAGGTGATTTTTTATGGATAAAATTAAAGTTATTGGTCGTCAGACTTTAAGTGGGAAAATATATATAAGTGGTTCTAAGAATAGTGTGGTATCATTACTTCCAGCTTCAATTCTTTCTGATGAGTGTGTTATTGAAAAGGTACCACATATTTCAGATGTTGATAATTTAGAGGAAATTTTAAGATATTTAAATGTCAAATTTTCTTTAGAGAGTGGTGTTATTCATATCGATAGTAGGGATATGAAAAATCTACCTATTATAGAAGAATATTCTACTAAACTTAGAGCTTCTTATTATTTTATGGGAGCAATGCTTGGCCGTTTTGGCAAAGTAGAAATTAGTTTTCCTGGTGGCTGTAATATTGGTGCGAGATCTTTTGATTTTCATTTAAAAGGATTTGAAAAGTTAGGAGCAAAGGTTGAAGTTCACGATAATTTATATATTATTTCTGCAGATAAGCTTAAAGGAGCTGAGATTAATTTACCTTTTCCTAGTGTAGGGGCGACTGTAAATATTTTACTTGCGGCGGTTAAGGCAACAGGAGTGACTATTATTAATAATGCGGCAAGGGAACCAGAAATTGAGAATTTGATTTCTTTTTTAACTAGTATGGGCGCTAAAATAAAAGGTGTTAATACTGATAGGTTAGAAATTATTGGTGTTTCTAAGTTAAATGGTGGTCATGTAGTTGTTATTCCTGATAGAATTGAAGCAGGAACTTATATTTTAGCTGGTATTATGAATGGTAAAGATTTAGAAATATGTAATGTTAATCCTAATCATTTGAAGAGTTTTTTTGATGTTTTGGATAAGATGGGAGCTTTATATAAAATTGATGGGGATAAGGTTATTACAAATAGGTCTTTAAATTTAAAACCAGTTAATATTGAAACAGCTGTTTATCCTGGATTTCCTACGGATTTACAACAACCTATTACGACTCTTCTTTTAGGAGCAAATGGAGTTAGTACAGTCAGAGAGACAATTTATGAAAATAGATTTCAAAATACTAAATATTTAAATGAAATGGGGGCACATATAGATATTTTAGGGGATACAATTAAGGTGTATGGACCTACTTCTTTAAGTGGAAAGTTTGTTCGAACTAGTGATTTAAGAGCTGGCGCAGCTTTAGTTTTAGCGGCTTTATCTGCTTCTGGAGAGACAACTATTTCTGATATTAAACATTTACTTCGAGGGTATAGTGATTTGATTAAAAAGCTTACTAATGTTGGGGCAAAAATATGGCTTGAAGATGAATAATTTATTTTGTTTAACATATGTTTAAGTAGATTTATATCTACTTTTTTTTGGGGGTTTTTATGAAAAAGGTATTAGTTATAGCTTTAGTTTTTCTCTCTATTTTTTTAATTTATTTAGCTAATATGGATAAAAAGGTTTATTATTTAGCGCTTGGCACAGCTTTGGAGAGGGAATATACTTTAGAAGGAGAAGTGTTTGGATATTCTCATTATATAAAAAATTATTTAAAGAAAGATAATTTATTAGAGAGATATTCTGACGATTTTGCTAAGGAAGATGTTAGAATTACGGATATTATTAATGATATTAAAAATAATAAGAAAGTGATTACTAGCAAGGGAAGTTTTAGTTTAAAAAATGCTTTGATTAAAGCCGATTTGGTTACAATTAGTATTAGTTCTAAAGATGTTTTTGATAAACTTAATAAGGAAGATGTTATATATAGTGATGTATATGATTATATTGATGCTTTGGCTAGTGATTTGGATAGTTTATTTAAAATTTTGAGAGAGTATTGTAAGGAAGATATTATTTTTATTGGGCCGATAAATTTTTTAGAAAAAACAGTGGATAATTTAGATATTTTAGATTATATGAACAATAAATATTTTGATGTGTGTAAATTATATGGAATTATTTATGTAGATTTAACTGATATAGATGAGGTTTCTGATGTAAATTATAAGAAAATAGCAAATAGAATTATTAAAAAAATGAATAAAAATTTATTTGAAGCTTGATTTTTACACTTAAGTTTGTTACAATATATTCGCATTAATTTCTATGACTTGTTTTAGTCATGGCGGAAGGAGCGATAAGTATGAAAAAAGGCATTCATCCTGAATACATGGATACTAAGGTAACATGTGCTTGCGGTAATACTTTTACTGTAAGATCTAACAAACCAGAACTTGAAATAGAGGTTTGTGATAAATGTCATCCATTTTTTACAGGTAAACAAGGAACAGTTAAGAAAGCTGGTCAAGTTGAAAAGTTTAATAAAAAATATGGATTTACTCAAGAAGCCAAATAATTGGTTTCTTTTTTATATAATAAAAAAAGCCAGTTAAGGCTTTTGAATTAAAAAATTAATTAGTTCTTTAGGATTTGTATTTTGATAGATAATTTTTTCCATTAAGTTAATTATAGGCATATCGACGTCTTTGTTGTTTACAAGTTCACTAATTGATTTTAAGGTATATAAACCTTCAATAGTGGTGTTTTGAATATAGTTTTCAATTTCTTCTTGGGTAGCACCTTTACCAATTAAATAGCCAAATGAATAATTACGACTTTTTGGTGAGGTGGCTGTTAGTAAGAGATCACCAAAACCGGCATATGATAAAACGGTTGAGCCATCACCACCGAGGCCTTTAATAAGGGCTTTAATGTCGTGCAATGATTCAGTTATTAGCATAGCTGATGTTGATTCTGGCATGTTTAAACCAGCTAGGATGCCAGATGCTATGGCGATGATGTTTTTGACAGAACCACAAAGTTCAGTGCCAATAATATCATAGCTTTTTCTTAGTTTGAAGTGATTATTTGTAAGGGCTTTTGTTGTTATTTCAATTGTTTGTTTATCTTGACAAGCGATTGTTAAACCGACAGGGTAGTTATTTGCAATATCGATTGCAAATGATGGTCCTGATATGACGGCTATTTTATCGGTGTTTAAAATATTTTTAACAACATCATAGACAAAAAGATGGGTATTTTGTTCAATACCTTTTGTGGCTATACATATTGGTTCATTTTGATAGTATTTTTTAACTTTTTTGATACTGTTTGATAGAAAAGCAGTTGGTATAGCAACGACGATTAATTCTGTTTTTTTCATGGCTTTTTCTAAATCAGTAGTAATTTCAATATTTTTATTTATTTTTATGTTTGGTAGTTTTTTAGTCATTTGCGTTTTTTTTATTTCTTCTACTTCTTTTTCAAATGGGGTCCAAACATATACTTGATTTTTATTTTCATTTAATATTTGTGCGAGAGCGCAGCCATATGCGCCGGCTCCTAATACTGTTATTTTCACTTTTTATCACCTATGTTAATTTTATCATTATTTGAGTTATAAGTAAATATAAGCGTTTATTTGAAGTTTAGCTTTATCTTTTATTTTGTTTTAATTAATGATATAATTTAGATAATAGAAAGGATGATAATATGAAAGAGACTTTAGAAAATATTATGCTTATGGGTCTTGGGGCGATGGTTATGACTAATGAGAAGGCCAAGGAATTAAAAGATGAGTTATTAAAAAAGGGTATGGATGCTTATAAACAAGGAGAGGCTTTAAATGAGGAACTTAAGCATAATATAAAAGAGAAAATGAAAGAAAATGTGACGATAAATATTTCAAAGGGTAATATTTCTAAGGAAGATATTGTAAATAAGATAAATGAGCTTAGTGAAGAGGATAAAAAGGAAATTTTAAAATTACTTAAGGTAAAAAAAGATGCACAGTAGTAAAGATAGATTAATTGAAATTGTACGCATTATTAAAAAGTATAATTTGATTAAGAAGGCGACGCCGGAAAATTTACGTTTAGCAATTGAGGAACTTGGACCGACTTTTATTAAGCTTGGGCAGATTTTAGCATCGCGTGATGATGTTATTCCGAAGGAATATTGTGATGAACTTTCTCATCTTAGAAATAAAGTTAAGCCAATGGATTATGATAAGGTTTTAGAAATTTTAGATAGAGAATACGAAGGTAAGACTAATGAAATTTTTAAAGAAATAGAAGAAGTACCGATTGGTTCAGCTTCGATTGCAGAGGTACATAAGGCTTTACTCATGGATGGTAGTGAAGTTGTTGTTAAGATACAAAGAGACAATATTTATGAACTTATGGCTATGGATGTAAAGCTTTTAAAGAGTATAGTTGATTTGCTTAAAATTGATAAGATATTTGATTCGGTTTTTAATTTTAAGGAAATTATTGATGAAATGTTTGAAACGGCTAAGGAAGAGATGAATTTCTTAATTGAGGCTTCACATACTTTAGAGTTTTATGAGAAGAATAAAGATGTTTTATATATTCGTTCGCCAAGAGTTTATAATGATTTTACGACGAGTAAGGTTTTGGTTATGGAATATATGGACGGAATTAAAATAAATGATTTTGAAACTTTGAAGCAAGCTGGTTATGATTTGGATGAGATAGGTAAGAAGCTTGCGGTTAATTATGTTAAACAGGCTTTAGGTGATGGATATTTTCATGCAGATCCACATACTGAGAATTTAAAAATAAAAGGTGGTAAGATTGTCTATTTAGATTTTGGAATGATGGGTAGACTTTCTGTCCGTGATAGAGAGCTTTTGAATAAATGTATTTCTGCTATTTTGAAAGATGATGTGACGGAAATTTCACATATTTTACTTTCTTTTGGGAAAACTAGAGGAAATATCGATCATATGACGCTTAAAAATGATATTAAGCGTGTTTTAGATAAGAATAAATCACAGGAGTTTTCTAATATTAATGTTAAAGATTTTATGAATGATTTTTTAATGATGCTTTCGAATAATCATATTAGTTTGCCAAAAGATGTAACTATGCTTATGCGAGGTATTATTGTTATAGAAGGTGTTTTAAGGGTTATTAGTCCAAGTATTAATTTGATAGAAATTTTTGGTTATTATATGAAACCTGGTTATAAATTTGATGAGAATAATTTAAAGGAGTTACTTCAAAAAGGTGTTCAAAGTAGTAGGGATTTAGTATATTTACCTAATGAGGCTCTTTCATTTTTAAAAGGTATTAATAGTGGGGAACTTAGATTTAATATTGAGATTAATGATTCTAAGCATCAGATGCGTAATTTAGAACAGCTTGTGCATTTATGTTTGATTACTATATTAGATGTGGCTTATATTTTAGGTACTAGTTTAATTGTGATGCAAAGTGATGAAAAGTTACCATTTATTTTTTATATATATTTGATATTTGGTGGTATATGTACGGTATGGATTTTTTATAAGATGGTAACAAGTAAATTTAAGAATAGGAGAAGATAATATGAATGAATATGAACCAAACCCTAAACTTGAAAATTTAGTTAAGAGACCGCCTAAGGATTATAGTAAGATATTTATTATTTTAGGTGTTGTGATAGGTATATTAATATTTATTATTTTGATTATGGCTTTAAGTGGTAAAAAAGTTACGGTTAAAGAGGTTTCTAAAAAACAAAGTTTAGATGAGGTTACTTTAGAACTTGAAGATTTTATTGAAGTTAATGGTCTTGATGCTTTAGATGCTTATACTTTAGATGGGGTTACAAGAGTAGCTATTGATAATATATGTGAAGGTGTTTACAATTGTCATGAAATTTCGGGAGAAGCAGTCAGTCAATATATTATGAAAACATTTGATAAAGAAGTAACTTTTTCGAATATTAACTGCGAAGTTAATGATGGAGTTATTTACACGTATGATAGTGTAAATAATAAGTTTGTGTTTACTGGAGAGCATCCTCATGAAAGGCTTCAAACAAGCCCTATTTACACGAAAGTGTATAGTATTAATAGAAAAGATGACAAGATAACGTTAGTTTTGAATAAACTTTATTATGATCCAGCTCGCAGTGATTTTATTACGACAGATCCTAGAGGAATTAACCAAATTTTTAATGCGAATGATTATATGCATACAACGGATAATGGAGAAGACATTGATTTAACTAAGCTTAAAGCTGTTTATGAGAATAATTATGACAGGTATAAAAATAGAGGAACAAGGTATAAATATACTTTTGTTAAAAAAGGTATTCACTATGTTTTAGAAAAATATGAGGTTATTAGTGAGGAAGAGTAGATTAGTTTCTACTTTTTTTGACATTTATTTGATATTTTTGTGAAATTATACTTAAAAAACGTAATATTTTTTGTTTATAATAATAGTGGCACAGTAGGGTATTGGAGTATAGGTAGAAAGCTTATGCCTATGTGTTTATTTTTATTTAGAAGGAGGATAAATATGGAAAAGAAAATTAGTTATTCAGGAGTTATTATGACTGTACTTGCAGTAGCTGTATTAGTTATGTCTATAGGTTTTGCGTCTTTTAGTCAAAATCTTCAATTAAATGGTACTGCACAGGTGTCTACTTCAAAATGGCATGTTTATTTAGATAATAGTACTTATGAGGCAACTTAAGGTAGTGTTGAGCCTACTGAAGCACCTAATATTCAAGAGACTTCAATGACTTATTCTGTTAATTTAACTAAACCAGGTGATTTTTATGAATTTACTATTCATGTTAAAAATGATGGTACTTTTGATGCTAATTTAACTGGTATTACAATGTCTAGTATTGCAGAACATCAAAATTATTTAAAGTATACAGTTACTTATGACGGTACAGAATATAATGCAACTACCTCTAGTTTATCTTTACCACTTGTAGCTGAAACTGGCGATAAGGAAGTTAAGGTTAGAGTTGAATATGTACAGCCAACTGTAGCTGAACAATTACCAAGTGAGGTAAAAACTGTTACTTTAAATGCGACTTTGAATTATTCACAAGCTGCATAGTAACTTTGCATATTTTAACTATTCTGCCCTTTTGGGTGGAATAGTTAAAATGCATTATTTTGATTATTATGAAAAGATATAAGGAACTTTATATTACAGAAATTTTAATTTGTATTATTTATGTACTATTGAAATTTGTGATTGTGAATTGTTACTTATTTTTAAATAGTTATTTTGATGCTATATACTTTTTTATAATTTTTATTTATTTTTATTTTAAATATGAAATAGCTAGAGATAAAAATTATTATACAAAGATAAGTGTTAGATATATAATTATATTTTTATTATCATATGTTTTGATTTATTTAATGGTGTATTTACTTCGAGTATTAGTTCATTTTATAATTTATTTCAGTTTATGTGTTTAACAGTATTACCTTCTGTTGCTAAACACATGTTACTTAGTTATATTAGTTATAAAATAAATTTTATTCCGGCACTTGTTTATAGTTTGCCGATGGAGGTAGTCCCTTTTATTTTGCCATTTTACCCTGATTTGGGCAATTATTTGACGGCTGTTATCGCAATACTTTTACCTTTTTTGATTTATATTTTTTTAAAGAAGATGTTTAGTTATGAGGAAAAGGAGATGGCTCCTTTAAATCGGTTGCTTATAAAGGTTTTATCTATGATTTTGACGATGTTTTTGATTTTTATTGTCGCATTAATATCTGGGATATTTAAGTATAAGATGATTGCGATTGGTTCTGATTCTATGAATCCGATTTATTATAGAGGGGACGCCATTATATATGAGAAAGATACAGATATAAAAAAAGGCGATATATTGGTGTTTGAATATAATAATTCGATAATTACTCATAGAGTTATTAATATTATTGAGGAAGATGGTACAAAGTATTTTCAGACTAAAGGGGATAATAATGATAATCCTGATTTAAATCTCACACCGGCTGAAGATGTTTTAGGGAAGGTTAGGTTTATTGTGAAGTATATTGGCTTTCCGACTATATGGTTTAGTGAGAGGAGTTAAAGGGGGTCATAGTTATGAAAAAGCGTAAGATTGACAAGTTAATTTTAGTGGCTATTATTTCAGCTTGTTTTTCGTTTCTAGCTTTGAATTTAGCTAGATTTGGTTTTCGTAATTATGATGAACATATAGTTAATTATAAAGAAGATTCAAAGATTGATTACAAAGTTTATTTAAAACCTAATGATTTTTTTACTGAAGATTTTTTACCTCAAGGTATGTCATATGTGACTAGTTTGATTGATTTTTTAAGACTTGATTTTAATTATAATCTTGATTTAGATGAAAAGGTTAGTGGTAATTATTCTTATTATATAAAAGGTACGGTTACGGCTAATAGAGAAAATAGTGATAGTAAATTTTATACTAAGGATTATATTTTAAAAGATGTAAAGACAGAAAGTTATACTGATAAGGAAAATATCAATATTAAAGATAGTATTGATGTTGATTATGATATTTATAATAATGTTTTGACTTCTTTTCGCGATGAGTATGGAGTTCAAATGGATGGTAATTTGAAGGTCAGTTTAATTGTGGAAAATAATGTTAAAGATAGTGTGAGTGGGGAGAGTGTTTCTTTGAAAAATGAGACGGATACTTATTTACAATCCTCTGGAGCGGATACGGCTAATATTTATCAGCAATATGAAACGACGCTTTCGCTTGTATGGTGGGCTGGTGCGCGAGCTTTGCCTGATACGGTTACAATTACAATGGGAGGCCGCAGTTTAGTAAGTAGATCTGATTATACGTATGATTCTAGTAGTGGTAAGATTATTATTAATAAGGTTGATGGTGATATTAGAATTCAGGCGGAGTCTAAGAGTACTTCTTGTTTTGTAGAGGGTACAAAAATAAGACTGGCTGATGGCGGTTATAAAAATGTTGAGGATATTGATTATGATGATTTACTTATGGTTTATGACCATGAAAACGGTGGTGTGACTTATGAGTATCCAATATGGATAGAGAAGGGTAAAAAGGCTAGTGTTTATCAAAAGACGACGTTTAGTGATGGGTCTTATTTGAATACTTATGGTCTTCATAGTGTGTTTAGTTATGACAAGATGAATTTTGTAAATGTTTTAGATAAAGATAATTTTCATGTTGGAACGAGGATTGTTAAGATTGATGAGTTTGGAAGGCAGAAAATTGTTAAGGTTACTAAGATTGAACAAATTCATGAGGACATTAATTATTATCATGTTTCTTCAACAAGGTATCATAATGTTTTAGCTAACGATGTACTTACTACTGATGGTACAGGTGTGACTACTTATTTATATAGTTTTAAAGACGATTTGACTTGGGGAAGCGATAGGGATGAGTTTTTGGCTAAGGGTGATATTTTTACTTATGAATTTTTAAAGCCTATTTTTCCTAAGTATTTATATTATGGATATAGGATGGCTGAAGGTAAAAATCCTTATAATAAAGGTTTACTTGATATAGGTTATATTGCTGAACTTTTGGATGTGAGCAATACTAAAGAAATAATGAAAGACGATGATGGACATACTTTATGGATGGTTACAACTAGTGATGATGTTGTTACTCCATTTAATAAGCGTAAGTTTTTAAGGCGAGAAGACAGTTATTATAAATTATCAAAGCCTTTGCATAAGAAAGATTTTATTGGATGGTTAAATACTGGCGATAATAAAATCTATAAACCAGGTGATAAAGTTCAGGTTCTTTATGGTACTCATTTTATTGCAAAGTATGAATAGTGCTAGTGATTTATTAGCGCTATTTTATTTTTAAATCATTAACTATTTTAAAATTGTTGCTGTTGAAATTATAATTTAATTTTATTATAATTATTATAGATTTATATTGGTGGTGAAACTATGAAAAATAAATATAATATGACTAAAGAAGATAATATATTTTTTGCTAAAAGAAAGTTAGTAGATAATATATATAAAAGTGCAAGTATGGAGGGAATCGCTGTTACTTTTGCTGATACATATGCTTTTATGAATAATGTCAATACGGGTAATATTTCTGTTGATGACATGTTTAAACTTAAAGGTTTGAAAGATGCTTGGGAATTTGTTTTGAATAGTGTAGATGAAAAACTAACGATAGATTATATTAAAAAAATTCATTTTGAAATTTGTAAAGGTCAAAACGTTCATCCTTTGGGGGATTTTAGAGAATGCGGTGTAGGTATTACTGGTACTTTTTGGAGGCCTAAACTTCCTAGTGAATGTGATTATGAGGCTGAATTAAATGAGTTGCTTAATATTTCTTCTGAAATAGATAGATGTATTAGTCTATTTTGCTGGATACAAAGAAGTCAGATGTTTTTAGATGGTAATAAAAGAGTAGCTAATTTGGTGGCTAATAAAGAGATGATTAGAAATGGTCAGGGTATTATTGCCGTTCCTGTAGAGAAAATTGGCGATTATATGGTTAGGTTAATTAAATATTATGAAACTAATGATATGACAGAAATTAAAAAATGGATATATGATAATTGTATTGATGGTATTAATTAAAGATAAACTGTAAAAGGTTTATTTTTTTGGTTACCATTCACAGCTATTTTTGAAAAATATGATAAATTTTAATATGTTTGTTCAATTTTTCTGAAATTTCATCAAAACTGCCATTTTTATAAAATTTAGAATTAATTATGAAAAAATAATATCAATTTATTATCAAAGTGGTAGATATTAAATTTCATAAATTCAGCTGTGAATAGTAACTTTTTTTTGAAAAAAATTGTTAAAAAAGTACTAAAAAGTATTGATTTTCATATGTTTTTAGTGTATATTATTGAGTGTGTGACGTGCTTAGATGTGTGAGGTTGCCGATACACCAGGTTAAGTTGTAAAATAATTTAATCTTTAAGTCGGGTTTTTACACGGAGCAAGTCTATACTAGATATAGGCGAGAGGAGGAT
>CALVRS010000099.1 GCA_944358725.1 uncultured Bacilli bacterium | reverse complement strand
TATAAAAGATATAAATAATATTCAGCTTAACCTTAATATAAGTCCATTTGAAGAAGATCTAGAAGATATCATTGTTCCATATGGATTACTTACTCAAAAAATCTATCCTAGTAATAAAAGATTAATTGTTAAGAGCCTTGCACTTTATAGTAAACTATATTATAATGAGGGTGTTAAAACAAAAGAAATTATATGGTATATGATGCTTATTGCAAGAACATTTAGTGAATTATATGAGTTATCTAAGCAGATACTTGACGAAAAAGAAGTTAATAGATTAATGGAGGCTATGATAGAGATGAGTAATGATGGATTTATATTACATGAATGGCAAAAGGATAAGATGGATGCTTTAGTTAAACAAAATGAAATGGAAGGCGCCAAACAAGAAGGCATTGAACAAGGTATCATGGAAAATAAAATTGAAATAGCTAAAAATATGCTTAAAGAAAACATGGATATTCAAACTATTTCTAGATTAACAAATCTAACTGAGACAGATATTCAAAAATTAAAAAATTCTATGAATTGATGTAAACTCCATTTAGGAGACATCAAAAAAATCAAGGGTCTAGATGAACTTACTAACGTTCGCCCTTGATTTTTATTATAATATTTATTAAATAAAATTAATTTTATTTAATAAATTTGTGGCATATTCTTTGGAAGAATTATCACCATTTTTTTGAATATCTTTTAATAGTTTATTAGTATTTTTATTTTGAGGTATCATGTAACCTGATTCTCTTATGATATCTTCGATTATGACTTTATTTGAGTGAATTAAGGCTTTTAATAATTTTTCATCTTCTTTATTTTCATTAAGGAGATTTTTTAATATTTGATTTTGCTCTATTTTACTATTAGCTATTTTAAACATTTTGGATATTACTTTTTCATTTTTAAGTTGTGGTTTTGGCATTTTATTTGGAATCATTGTTATGGCTTTAGCTGGACAAGCAGCAGCGCAAGCGCCACAGCCAATACATTTTTCAAAATCTATTTGTCCAGTTTCATTATCGGTGGCTCCAGTTGGACAGACAAACAGACACAGACAATCTTTTGTACATATTTTTAAATTACGGTAAGCATGAGATTTTTCCATATTATTTGACCTCCAATATTTTTAAACTTGGTACTTTACAGATTGGACAAGTTTTTGGTGGTGTATTACCAATATAAATAAAACCACAAATATCACAAACCCAAATTTTATTATTTTTAATATAATCTAAGCCTTTTTCTTGATAGTTTGTTAAAATGACGTTCATCATGTTTGTCGATTTAGAGGCCCAATTGATTACTCTTTTAGCTCCTCTATCTTGATATTTATCGGCGATGTTCATGGCGTTTTCAAATTCTTTGATATCGCTATTTACGCTTGTTTGAACATCTTTTAATGTTCCTTTTTTAGTTTCTTCTTTTTGTTCATAGTGAACGGCGAGTTTTTCAAATAATTCTTTTTCTTCATCTAGGTACTGTTTTTCACAGGCTTTAGCTAAATTAGAGCAAATATAAGAAATTTCACTATTAGATAGTTCTGTTAGTGTTTCTTCTTCTATCTCTTCCTTTATTTCTGTTTTTTCTTCTTTTATTTCTTTGAATACTGCTTTTGGAGCTCCACAGATAGGACATGTCCAATCTTCTGGTAGGTCTTCAAATTTAACATTTTCTTTTTCATCATCATAGATATAGCCACATATTGTACATTGATATTTTTTCATTTTAATTCCTCCTACTGTTTATATTCAAATTCATATTCCATTATTTGAATAGGGTCGCCATCTTTAGCGCCACGCTCTTTTAGTTCATCTTCTATTCCCATTTTTCTTAGTTTATTTGAAAAACGGATGATGGCTTCGTCAGTATCTAATCTACTCATGGTAATTAGTTTTTCAACTTCTTTACCACTTATTTTCCAGGTGTCATTTTCTTTTGTTATTTTATATGGTTTTTCTTCTTTGAATTTATAGATTACATGACTTTCGAATTTTTCGTCTTTATACAAGTTTTCTTTTGGCAATTTATCTAGCATATCAGCTAATTTTAAGATTATTTTATCGATTCCTTCGCCTTTGATAGCTGACATTTCATATACTTCTTTATTACCTATTTTTTGTTTGAATTTTTCTAGATTATCTTTTGAAGATGGCATATCCATTTTATTAGCGATAATGATTTGTGGTTTTTCTAGTAATGATTTATCAAAGTTTTCTAATTCTTTATTGATTGTTATATAGTCTTCATATGGATCATTGGTATAACCGCTCATATCTATGATATGAGCTATTACTCTTGTTCTTTGGGTATGTTTTAAGAATTTATCGCCTAGGCCATGACCTAATGAGGCACCTTTAATTAATCCTGGTAGATCGGCAACAACAAAGCTACGATTATCATTTGTTTTGACTACACCGAGGTTTGGTTTTAGGGTTGTAAATGGATAATCGGCAATTTTGGGTTTAGAGGCTGATATTTTTGAGATAAAGGTTGATTTTCCAACGCTTGGTTTACCAACTAGGCCAACATCGGCCATAAGTTTTAGTTCTATTTTGATTTTAACTTTTTCGCCTGGTTCGCCATTTTCGGCATAATGTGGGGCAGGATTTGTCTGGGTGGCGAAGGCCATATTTCCTCTTCCACCTCTTCCGCCTTTAGCTATTATACGTTCTTCGCCTTCTTTAGTTAAATCAGCGATGACCAAATTTGTATCATAATCGATAACAACGGTACCTAATGGCACTTTGATTATGATATTTTCGGCATTTTTTCCGTGCATGCCTTTTCCTAATCCATTTTCGCCTTTATCAGCTTTTATGATTTTTTTATATTTAAAGTCGATGAGGGTGTTTAATCCAGGGTCTGCTTTGAATATGATGTCTCCACCTTTTCCACCATTACCGCCAAAGGGCCCACCCATGGCAACATATTTTTCTCTTCTAAAGGCTAGGCAGCCATCGCCGCCAGTGCCAGCGATTAGTTCAACTATGGCTTCATCAATAAACATATTATCACTCATTTCTTAATTTCATTATACATGAATAGGCTATTTTATACAAGAAAAAAAGGATTAGTCATCCCAGTTTACTTTAGAGTTTTTAGCCCCCCAGGCTGTGCCGTTTGCATTTTCAATTTCTTCTTCTGTCCCAACTCCTTTTATTTTGTCTGATGTTGTTTTAATGTAAAAATCCATATTACTATTATTATTAAAGGCGGTTACGTGTATTTGCTTTACTACATTTTCAATGGTTACGTTGATTAGTTTTTTTCCATCAAAAGCATTTGGACCAATTGAGTCTACTATTTGTCCATAGATTGTCTTAGGAATGTAAACGGTTTTTTCGCATGTTGAGTCATAACCTGTTATTTGCAGATTAGCACTATCGATGGTACTTGTTTCGGTTTCAAAGCATCTTGGACTAGTTTCAATTTTTTGAACGTCGTTTAAAACGCTTTGTTTTATTTTATCGTTGGCTAATTTTCTATTAGCGAGTATTGACACTGTGCCTAAAATTAAGATTAGAAACAAAGATAGTATTCCATACAAAAGTGCGGATGTGATAAATCCATTTTGTTTCATTTTCTCCATCCCCTATTCTTTATTAAATTATACATTATTTATTTTGTTTATACAAGTCTTATGGGTTGATATCATTTTCTTTTGTTTTATATTTTCATAGATTATTATAGGTGATTTTATGCGGAATTTTTGGTGTGGGCGAGGAAAATGGACGCTTATTTGTTTAATTAGTATGATTGTTTTATTTTATCAGATTTTGATTACGATTTTTGTGGTTACGCGGTTTAATGTTTTTTTGATTTTTGTGTTTATGATTTTACTTTTTTGCTCTATTTTCAGGCTTTTTTGGTGAGGTTAAAATTTCTGTTTTATATATTTTATCGAGCATTTTACTCACTTCTTGGCAGTTTTCATATTCGCTTTTTTGCATGTTTATTAAATCTGGCATGGATATTAGTATGAAAAGAAGCTGTTTTTCTTCTTTTTTTAAGGGGTAGGTTTTTTCATATTCGTGCAGTATTTCTTCGAAGTCAAAGTCTAAGGCATGGGTTTGATACAGTTTATATATGTCAAAGACGGGATTTCCTATTTTTGCTTTATCCCAGCTGATTAGGTATGGTTTTTTATCTTCTAGAAAATGGTCTAGTTTTAAGTTATTATGGAGTACGACTCTACGTTCTTTTCTTATTTCTTTGACTTTTTGATGCCAAGAGTCTAGTTTTTGTTTAATGTTATCTAGTGTACTATAGATTTTTGAGATGTTATTGGCTAGTAATTGCTGGCTTGGACTCATATAAATTTTTGTTTCGATTAAGGTTATCATATCGGTATAATAAAGGTAGAGGTAGTTTAGATTATTATTTAAATCTTCATATATTTGTTCATAGTAGTCTATATTAATTTCTTTATAGTGGGTTGTTTTACTATGAAGTAAGGCTACTAGTTTTATAAGGTCTAAGATTTTTTGTTCTTTTGGAATATCTAGGCTTTCTATATATTTTTCTAATTGGTATGGTTCATTTTGGGTATTTAAAAAGAGGGGTAAATAATCAAAGCTACGCGATTTTAAGTAGTTTAAAATTTGCGGATTTAATTTTCCCTCTTTATATATATACTTACCATTATTTGTATTTATTACGATTACTTTTCCTTGTTTTTGATAGCTCCTAGCGATTAAGCCTTTATTTTTTAATATTTGATTAATTTTCATGTCCTTGGATAATTAGTTTAGAGCCTATTTGCATGTCGTTTAGATCGTTATAGTTTTCTAATTCTTCTTTAGTTATTTGATATTTTTGCATGATATTGTCTATAGTGTCATTTTCAGTTACGATATGAACTTTATATACAGCATATCTTTCATTTTCGTCTAGATTTTCAAAGATTGATTTTGTTTCTTTTTTAGTTTCTGTGATGTTTTCTTCGTTTATTATTTCTCTTTCTTCATGAGGCTTTTCTTTTGTTTCTTCTATTTGTGTTTCTTTTGGCATTTCCTTTTCCTCCTTTTCTTCTAGACCATCAATTACGACTTCGATATTGACTGAAAGAATTTCGTTATTGGTAAATTCATAATAAAAGTCATTGATATCAACTTCAATATTTTTAGTATCATATTTATTATCGATGGATATATTAAATGGCAATTTATATTCAAAAGGATCTAGGTTCATACTAGCTTCGGTTAGTTTATAGGTTCCACTTATTATGAATTCACCGGATATTTGGTTATTTTCTTTTGGCTTTAGGGTGTGTTCAAGTGATATACTACTGATTTCATAAATTTTTTTATCAAAGTTTAAGTCTTTTTGAAATGGTATTAATTTTTTCATAGCATCTCCTCCTAAATAAATATATGTATGATTTTTAAAATAATTCGTTATATGTCCTGCTAGCTATATTAAAGTTTACTTTGTGCCAAATGTTTTCAAGATATTTATTTTTATTATTTTGATATTTTAGATAGTAAGCGTGTTCCCAAAGATCGATGGTAAATAAGGGAATTAAGTTATATGAAAGTGGTGTTTCTTGATTTGGCATATTAATTATGGATAAATTACTATTATGATCAGTTACTAAAAAGGTGTAGCCAGAGCCTACTAGGTTTTGAGCTTTTTTTATAAATTCATTTTTGAAGTTACTTAAGTTACCATATGTTTCATTTATTTTATTTAAAAGTTTACCTGAGGGAGCAGCTGATTTTTCATTTAAGCTTTGCCAATAAAGATTATGATTTAATATACCTCCTGCATTATAGAGTATTTCTCCCCTATTCATTATGGGAAATTCGTTTATCCTTTTTGGTATTTCTTCTAAGGGCATTTTATAACTTATTAATTTATTTAGATTTTCCATATATTTTTTATGGTGTTTATTATAGTGAATATTAACGGTTTTTTCATCGATTATGGGTTCTAGGGAATGATAAGAGTATGGCAGATTGATTACATTATACATATATTACCTCCAATTAATTATATTAATTTTGGCAATAAAAAAGAAGAGAAATTCTTCTTATTCAATAGTGTATGGGTTAGTTTGGGTACCTGCACCTTTCAATTGCAGACCAGATTTTAAATAAACTGATGGCCTAACCATAATTGGACATCCTGAATTTGTTCCATAATTATAACAATCAGTCCTAGTACTAGTAAGTCTATTATCACCCAATATATAAGCATTATTGGTACGAAAATTACTTCTAGCAGTCAAAAACCAACTAACATTATTATAAATTACATTGTTTTTATCAATATGCATCCATGTTGTATTAGCGCAACTAGAAGGATAATTATTTAAATTACAGTTGGCTATATTTGAATTAGTTCTTATAAATTCACTTAATGTTACTAAAGCCAATTTTCCATTCCATTTTGTGCTGTTTTCTTCTTTTATATAACTAACTAAATTATTACCCCAATTTACTGCACCTATATTCCAAGCATGTGATACTATCTGATTTCGTGCTGTAGTAGTAAGTGTATTATAATATGTACTATTTAGATATGTATTAAGTGTTGCTGTATTCCATTTTATCGTTCCATCGTCATCCCAATCGGTTCGTAGTAATGGCTCATTTTTGACTATTTTTATCGTGTTATCAGTTTCTAGGGAAAGAATTCTCCACATATCACCAGAAAATACAATGTAATTATTTGGATTACTTCCTCTATAGAAATATCTACCATCTTCATTTTCATCCTCATAAAGTCCGGACCCAGAAGTTACTACATCTTTTTGTATATCTGTGGCTGAAACACTACTGGCATATGTATCATATAACTCATCGATAGCTCCTTGAACATTAGTTGAAGTAAGACCACTTTCAGTGTTATCATAAGTTACAGCATTACTTTCAAAATATGTGGCGGCAGATACACCTATGGTTCCAAAGATTAAAGCTCCTAAAATGAAGTAAAATGGTTTAGTATTTAATACTTTTTTGATTTTATTTGACATTTTTATTCTCTCCTTTATTTTAATTTTAGCACATTATTGCGGAAAAGACAATATTAAAAAAAATACCATTTACAATTAGCATAGAGGTGTAATTATGGTATTTAATATTAGAAAATTTCACGATATGCGAATAGATAATGATTTATCACAGAAGAAAATGAGTGATATTCTCGGTATTTCTGAGGATATTTACAGCAATCAAGAAAATGGCAGGAGCAATATAAGTGTTGATATGGCTGTTAAGTTTGCTAATTATTTTGGGGTTAGTTTAGATTATTTACTTGGCATAAGTAATGATAAAATTTTTAAATCTGATTTATTATATGATAGTTTAGTTACTAGTGACCGGTTGAAAAAAGTGCGTTTAAAAAATCGGTTATCTCAGGAACAAATTGCGAGATTACTTCATATTCCTCAGCGCACTTACAGCAGTTATGAAAGATGTGACAGGACAATTCCTTTAGAATTTTTATTTAATTTTGCTTATATTTTTAATATATCTTTAGATTATTTGAGCGGAAGAAAAAATACCGAAAATGATTAGTTATCGGTATTTTTTATTTATCAAAGTCATCTAGAAAATCATCGATTGTTAATATTTGTTTATCTATTTGCTCTAAAGATGGTTTTTTTTCTTCTTTTGGATTAATATTAGAGGCATTTTCTAAGTCTTCAGATGTTATAAGTTCTATCATAGGAAAGACTTTTTTTATTTTTGCTTTAGTAAATGTAGATCCGGTTTGATAGCGGTCACATATTGGAAATTCTGATGTTTTATGATAGGTTATTTTATCGCTTAAAATACCTATTTCTTTTTTATGATTGATGATTAAAGCACTTATTAATTTATAAGGGTTTGTTTTGACATCTCTTATAGCTAAAAGTCCTTTTCTTGCTCTTGACATTTGATCAAATTCGTCTATTTTTACTCTTTTGGCTGTTCCTTTATCAGTTATAAATAAGATATATTCTGCACTATTAAATGAGCTAGCGCTTATAACATAATCTTCTTTTAAGTTAATTGCTTTTACTCCACTACCTCTTAGACCTGTTAGTGGAATTTCTTCAGTTAAATATCTTAAAGCAAGGCCATTATGGGTTGTGATAAAGACTTCGTTTTTAGCTTTGACAGTAGATATTACTTTATCTTTTGGTTTTAATTTCATAAGATTTACTGGTTTTGAATATCTTTGAACTTTTAAGTCTTTAATATTTGTCTTTTTGACCATACCATTTTTAGTAAATGATAAGAAACTAACATCCTCTTTAAAGTTTTTGGTTAGATATGAGGCAATTATGTCTTCATCACTACTTATTTTTATGATATTACTGATATGTTTACCCATATCTTTCCATTTTAAATCAGGAAGTTCATAGACTGGAACATAAAGGAAGTTACCTAATGATGTAAATAGCAACAAGGTATCCATGGTATTAGCTTCATAAGTGGCTATTTTATAATCTTTTTCTTTAAGACCTGTTTCATCATTATTTGAAGCGGCATAGCTTCTTAAAGATACTCTTTTTACATATCCTTCATTGGTTAGTACTACTATACAGTCTTCTTTTGGAATTAATGATGTAGCACTGATTTTAATTTCGGTTACCTCATCTTTTATTTCGGTTTTTCTTTCAGTTGCATATTCTTTTTTTATCATTTTAAGTTCGGTTTTCATAACGTGTTTTAAGGCTTCTTCATTTTCTAATATACTTGTCCACATGGCTATTTCTTTAGCTTTTTCTTCCATTTCTTTTTTTAATTCGGTGACGTCTGTGTTTGTTAATTTATATAATTGTAAGTTAACGATGGCTTCAGCTTGTTCTTTTGTAAAATCGAATTCTGTTTGAAGATTTTCAATGGCATTTTTTTTATTTTTAGAGGCTCTAATTACTTTAATTACTTCATCTAAAATTGATAAGGCTTTAATTAGACCTTCTAAGATGTGCATTCTAGCTTTAGCTACTTTAAGATCGAATTCTGTTCTTCTTGTAATTACTTCTTTTTGATGAGCTATGTAGGCATCTAATATTTCTAAGATTCCTAAAATCATTGGTCTTCTATTTACAATGGCAACCATATTATAATTATAAGATATCATCATATCAGTATTTTTTAGTAAGTAATTGATGATTAAATCTTCATTGGCATCTTTTTTTAAATCAATGGCTATTTGAAGACCATTTCTATCGGTTTCATCACGAACTTCAGATATGCCGTCGATTTTCTTTTCGATTCTAATGTCGTCTATTTTTTTTACTAAGGCGGCTTTATTTACTTCATACGGTATTTCGGTAATTAATATTTGTCTTTTTGTTTTAGGGCCAGTTATTTCATATTTACATCTAACGTTGATTTTACCTTTTCCGGTTCTAAATGCTTCTTCAATGCCTTTTTGTCCTTCGGCAATACCACCGGTTGGAAAGTCTGGACCTTTGACAATATCTAGTATAGTTTCTAATTTACAGTTTGGACTTTCAATACGTTTTATGGTTGCATCTATTATTTCGCCTAGATTATGTGGTGGTATATTTGTGGCGTAACCAGCAGATATTCCGGTGGCACCATTTACTAAGAGGTTTGGAAATCTAGCTGGTAAGACAGTAGGTTCTAATAATGTGTCGTCATAGTTTAGGCTCATTAAGACGGTATCTTTATTTATGTCTTTTAAAAGTTCGCCAGCTACTTTGGTAAGTCTAGCTTCGGTATAACGCATGGCAGCGGCACCGTCACCATCCATAGAACCGTTATTTCCTTGCATTTCGACATAGCAAAGATTATTTTTCCACCACTGGCTCATTCTAACTAGGGCATCATAGATACTTGAATCGCCATGGGGATGATAAAATCCCATGATATTACCGACGGCTTTGGCTGATTTTTTTGTTGGTTTATCATAGGTATTACCATCTTTATACATACCAAACAGGATTCTTCTTTGAACTGGTTTTAGACCATCTCTGACATCAGGGAGGGCTCTATCTTGAATTATGGCTTTAGCGTATCTACTGAAGCTATCACCCATGATGTATTCTAGTGAATAATCATATATTCTTTTTACTGCTTCTTCCATTTTGTTTCACCTACTTTGCATAATTATCTTCGAGGGTAAATTCGACGTTTTCTTCTATCCATTTTTTTCTAGGTTCAACATTATCACCCATGAGAACGCTGACTCTTCTTTCAGCAAGTGAAGCGTCGGTTAGGTTTACTTTTATTAAACTTCTTTTAGCTGGATCCATAGTTGTTTCCCATAGTTGTTCGGCGTTCATTTCGCCTAGACCTTTATATCTTTGTTTTTCTAGTTTTACTTTATTTTGTTTTCTAATTTCTTCAGCTTGTTCGTCTGTCCAAGCATAGCCATAGACTGTATTGCCATTTTTTAAAGCATATAATGGTGGCATGGCTATATATAAATGGCCATTTTCAATTAGTGGTTTCATAAAGCGATAGAAGAAAGTTAATAATAATATGGCAATATGTGCGCCATCATCATCAACATCGGTCATGATTATTACTTTATCATAGTTACAGTCTTCTATTTTGAAATCACTACCAATACCGGCTCCGATGGTTTGTATCATGGTATTTATTTCATTATTGGCTAAGACATCGGTTAATGAGGCTTTTTCGGTATTTATTACTTTACCTCTTAAAGGAAGTATGGCTTGGAATTTTCTATCTCTTCCTTGTTTTGCAGAACCACCCGCAGAATCTCCTTCGACTAAGAATAGTTCATTTATTTTAGGATTTTTTGATTGAGCAGGAGTGAATTTATCACTTATTGATTTTTCTTTACGATTTTTACCTTTACCATTTCTAGCTTCGTCTCTTGCTTTTCTAGCGGCTTCTCTTACTTGTTTTGATTTAACCATTTTTTCTAGTATTTTAGTGGCAATTTCTTTATTTTCTTCTAAGAAAAATTGAAGGTGCTCGGTTGTAACACTATCGACGGCTGTTCTAGCAGCTGGAGAGCCTAATTTTCCTTTTGTTTGGCCTTCGAATTGCAATAATTTTTCAGGTATTTGAAGACTTATAATTGCAGTTAGTCCTTCTCTTGTGTCTGGACCTTCAAAGTTTTTATCTTTTGACTTTAAATAGCCATTATTTCTAGCATAATCATTAAATACTCTAGTTAGAGCGGTTTTAAAACCAACTTCATGAGTACCACCATCTGATGTTTTGACATTATTGACGAAAGATATGATATTTTCAGAATAACTTTCAGTATATTGAAAAGCAATTTCTACATTGATACCATCTTTTATTCCTTTGAAATCATATGGTTTATGAAGTACTTTTTTATCGGTATTTAAATATTCAGCAAATGAGTTTAAGCCTTTTTCATAATGATATGATTCTTTTCTTTCTGTGTTTTCATCATAAATTTCTATAGTTATATTTTTAAGTAAGAAGGCGCTTTCTTGCATTCTTTCACAGATTGTTGAAAATGAAAATGAAGTGACACTAAAGATTTCATCATCAGGCATGAATCTAACTTTAACACCTGTTTTATTTGTTTTACCTATTTTTGTTAATTTTTTATCTAAGTGTCCACCGTTTTTAAAGCTTATAAAATATTCATTACCATCTCTTTTTATATTAACTTCCATCCATTTACTTAGGGCATTTACAACTGAGGCTCCAACACCATGAAGACCACCAGATACTTTATAACCTGATGTTTCAAATTTTCCACCAGCATGAAGGACAGTATAGATTACTTCTGGGGTTGATTTACCACTTTCGTGCATACCTACTGGTATTCCTCTACCAAAGTCTTCAATACTAACACTTCCATCTTTATGAATTGTTATATTTATTTTATTGCCATAGCCATTGATGGCTTCATCGATACTATTATCGACGATTTCCCACACTAAATGGTGAAGACCTCTTTTATCGGTTGAACCAATATACATACCTGGTCTTTTTCTAACTGCTTCTAGGCCTTCTAATATTTTTATCGATTGTTCGTCATATTTTGCCATATCATCACCATATAGAATTGTAACATAAAAACCTTTAAAAAACAAATGAAAACGTCAAATTGTGTGAAATACATTTTTAAAAAAAGAAACTTATGTTTTGTTTTTTAGTACTTTGAATACCCTTGAAAAAACGAGAAATTGTGTTATTATGTATATAGATGAGAGAAATCTCATATAATAAAAAGGGAACATTCAATTGTATCTTGCCTGAATGTCTACACAATAGATATTAAGTTAGACATTTAATTCGTTATGAATTAAGTGTCATTTTTTATTCATCTAAAAAACGAGAGTGTAAAATAAAGTGTGTAAGTAAAAAACTTACATACTTTTTAAGTATGATAAAATATAAGAAAGAGGTAAAAATATGAGAAATAAAAATAAAAATGAATTAGTAAAAG
>CALVRS010000098.1 GCA_944358725.1 uncultured Bacilli bacterium | reverse complement strand
CTTTTAACTTAGAATCAAAAGAAACCTCATATTTAACTACATAACTGCCAATTAAAGAAGTATCGATAAAACTAACTTGATGTCCATTATAATAATAAGAAATAGCTACTAAAGCAGAAATATCCTTACCATCAGCCAAAGCTAAAGCCCCTTTTTCCTTATACTCGTCATTAACACCAACATAACTGACAAAATCGCCATTTATATCTAAAGTAAAACCATCTCGCTTTACATTTTCGTTTTGTAAAACCTCTTTAGCCTCTGGCCTATTTAAATAACTAAAAAGCCTATTTCCTGCAAATAAAATAATAAGAAAAATACCTATCAAAGTAACTAAACCGACAAACTGTGCCTTAGTATATCCACCCATAAAATCATTCCTTATTTATATTATCAATCGTACACTCTAAAGCCGAAGTAATACTCTCATTAACTAAAATCTCCTTATCTTTAGCCCCTTTAACTACACAAATATGAGCTTCATCACTCCATAAAGCTAAAGTAACTTTACCAAGACTATCAATCATAAACTCTCCCGCATCAGGAAGCTTACCATCCGTTTTAAGCAAATCCTTAACCGTCTCATCACTTTCCTTATAATCAATAAAAAGCGTTGTATCTTCATTTAAAGCTTGCCTTTCAGCTTGATAAGTACTAGCTGATACCACAAGACCATGTGCCGAATTAATAAATGCCTTTTCCCTAGAAGAAGTAATAACATCAATAACAATCGGTGTTGTAACTAAAGCAATAACCGCAATAATCGCAATAACCGCAAGTAATTCAACCAAAGTAAAAGCTTTTTTCATTAATTAGCCTCCTTTACGCTATATCTATACTCATTTGGCCCAACCATCTCTACACAAACACTAGTTAGCTGTGAAAAATTATCATTAGTCTTAGGATTTTTAATATCCATTGGTAAATAACCATTTTTCTGCAAAACCTCAATCGTCAAATCACATTTAATATCACCAGTTGCTGTAGGTAATTCAGATAAATGCTCTAAATAATAATCTTCCCCACCTTTTTTAATTTGTTCAATTTGTGTTTCATATAAATCCTCACGGCCACTATCCAATGACCTATTAATTGCTGGAACCGTAATTAAAGCAATAATACCAAGTACTGCAATAACTCCAAGTAACTCTGCTAAAGTAAAACCTTTTTTCATATCATCACCTACCATAATTATACATCATTTTTATTTCTAAACAAAATAAAAAGTAACTATTTTCATAATTACTTTACTCATTTACTTCAAAATCTTCTAAATTACCATTTTCATCTACAATTTTATTAACCTTTGTCTCAATATCCTTAAGTTCTAAATCACACTCTTTAACAAGTTTCATCGCCTCTGTATACTTCTTAATAGACTCATCTAACGATACCTCGCCATTTTCTAAAACTGAAATAATTTCTTCTAATTCCTTAATCTTATCTTCAAACTTCTTTTCCTTTGCCATTATTTTTCCTCCTTAACTTCTAAAACTTCAGCCATTAAAAAACCATCATTTAATTTAATTTTCAAAATATCTTTCTTTTTCACAAAAGAAACACTTTTTAAAGCTTTATCATTTAAATAAGTAATGCTATAACCACGAGCCAAAATATTAAGTGGATTTAAAAGATTTAACTTATCAATAATATTTCTAACCAATAAAATTTTATCTTTATAAAGCAAATATGGATTAGCAAGTACATAACTTTTTTTAACCTTCTCAAGTGCCCTATCCATATTATCCACTTTACTAAGCATTAAATTATTTAACTTATCATTAATAAGCAATAAACTTTGTTTCTTGTTTTCAAACATAATTTGTGGATTTTTAATCACAAAAGAATTTTTTATAGTCTCCATATATAATTTCAAATAATTAACTTTTTTAAATATACTTTCATTCAATCTAACCTTAAGCTGCGCAATATGTCTTTTTAAATCACTCATATTAGGAACGGCCATCTCCGCTGCTGCTGTCGGTGTTGGTGCTCTCAAATCAGCCACAAAATCAGCAATTGTAAAATCAACCTCATGACCAACCGCACTAATAATAGGTATTTTTGAATCGTAAATAGCGCGTGCAACAATCTCTTCATTAGATGGCCATAAATCCTCTATCGAACCACCACCACGGCCAACAATCAAAACATCTAAATCATAATCTTGTGCTTTTTTAATATTACGGGCAATATCGTCCTTTGCATTTTCTCCTTGAACAAGTGTCGTAAATAAAATTGTCTCACAAATAGGAAATCTTCGTCTAATTGTCGTAATAATATCACGAATAGCTGCTCCAGTACTTGCTGTAATAATGCCAACTCTCTTAGGAACTTTAGGAATTTGTCTTTTATGTGCAGAATCAAATAACCCCTCAGCTTGCAATTTTTTCTTTAACTGTTCAAAAGCCACATATAAATTGCCAACTCCATCTTCAAGCATCTCATCAACATATATCTGATATCCACCCATAGCCTCATATACACTAATGCGACCTCTAACTAAAACTTTCATTCCATCAGCTGGTTTAAAAATAACATTTTTAGCATTACTTCTAAACATTATTGCATTAATTTTACTGCTTTCATCTTTTAAAGAAAAATAAAAATGACCAGATGTATGCGCCTTGAAATTAGAAATTTCACCTTTTAAATAAACCGTTTGTAAATTCTCATCAGTATCTATTTTAGCCTTTAAATAACGTGTAATAGCACTTACAGTTAAATACTTATCACTCATTTTTCCACCTTCTCGTGATAAACCTTATCTAAAACACCATTTATCATTTTTCTAACACTATCATCACTATATTTTTTAGCAAGTTCAATAGCTTCATTAATAGCCACAATTGAAGGTGTATCTGTATATAAAAGCTCAAAAATTCCCATCCTAAGAATAGCTATATCTGTATTACCAAGTCTATCTATCGTCCAGCCCTCTAAATACTCATTAGCTATCCTATCAATTTCATTTTTATAAGTTAAAACACCATAAACAATCTCTTTAACAAACTCATTTTCAACTGGACATACTTCATTTATAATATCAGAAACATCATATTTCATATGCTCTTTGTCATAAACTATCATTTGATACAAAATTGTCATACATTTTCGTCTAAGTTCACTGCGGTTTTCTGCCATTTAAATCACCTACTTCATTATAGCACAAATAAACCTATAAAAGATATCCTTTTTACTTTTTATATGGATATCTTTCCTTAACTTCATCATTACTAACATTAAATCTTCTTTCAAAATCTTTACTAGACATCATTAAATAATTAAATGCCTTATGATCAAGTGTAACTCCATTATCATTTAAAAATTTTAATCTTGCATAAGATAAAATAGCCCCCTGCATCAAATAAGCTGGTCTACTCAAAAGTTCTTTTTCTAAACCAAAAGAACTCAAAATATTAATTTTATCCTCAATTCCTTCTATAGAATAACTAAATAAATTAGGCATCTTTATTGTAATTTTTTTAACTTCATCCATACTGTAACCTTTTTCTAAAAAATAATTAATTTTAAAATTAATATTTTGGATTGATGTCGTATAAATTGCCGGATTAATGCCAGTCATATAATTAATTTCACTATCACTATATCCAAACTTTAAAAAAACCTTTCTCTTACTTTCAAGCGTCTCCACGCTCATACTCATAATATCGCTTTTCCGCACAATCATATGTAAAATACGTTTCCTATCATAACCTTTTGAAACAAAATAATTATATTTTGAATTTAAACTATGAACACTATGACTATAAATAGATGGCATTTTAATAGTCATTTGATTAATATTATCTTCACTAATTCCTAAATCTTTAAAAAATTTTCTTTTATCAAGTAAACTATCCAAAGAATTACTAAAAATACTAGGCACCAAATAAGCCATATCATGAATATTTTTTAAAGTATAACCGAGCTTTTCAAAAAGCTCATACTTTTCTAAAATATAATTATCACTTATCGTTAAAATTTGTGGCAAACCATTAACCATTTTTTTAATTTCTTTTAAAGAAAAGCCTAAATTTTTAAGTAAAGAAAACCTCTTATCCAAAGTCCCATTTGAATAATTGAATAAAGATGGCAAAAGGCTTGTCATATCAATAATTTCTGAAGAAGAAAATCCTAAATCTTTAAAATAATTAAAAGTCTTAATAGCTAATTTCTCTAAAGTTTTTAAATTATACCTGCAAACTGCATGACTACTAAAAATTTTCTTTTGACAAAAACTATCATAGCCTAAACCGCTAAAAACATCACTCATAATACCACCTCAAAAAACTTAGCTTTAGCTAAGATACTTAATTTTAAATAAATACCAAAAATGAACATAAAAATATAAAAATACAAAAATAGTCCATCCGAAAATAGGTATAATTAAACTAATTATCCATACATAAGGTAAACTATAAGCTTCCCACCCAGGGACTTTAAGTCTTACACTTACTAAAATACCAGTCTGTATAGAAAAAACTAAAAACATAACTAAACCCGGAAAAATACCAAGCATAAATCCTAAAACCCAATAATACCAACGAAAATACCAAGCATTTTTATCATATAAATTAAGTTTATAAGCAATATAAAAAGTAAAAAAACCTAAAGTTAAAATATTTAAAATTAAATAAAGACCAACATTCTTTTGTTTAAGTTTTGTCATAAATCTCTCCTATTTTTGGGGGTAAAAAAAAGATAAACGAATTATCTTACTGGCAAGAACCCTCGCCTGGCTTAGACCCTTCGACATATTCTTTATCAATAAGCTTACAAGATGTTTTTGTCATAGAGTCTTGAAGATAGCCACCTAATAACTTAACTAAACTAACAACTATCACACTGACAACTGCTATAATTAGTAAGTATTCCACTAGGGCTTGACCTTTATTATTTAATTTCATAATACCCTCCACAAAAATATCATAACTTAAATCAATTATAAATTTTTTTTTAAGAAAAATCAACCCCATTAACAAAAAACAAACAAAATTAGGGACAAAAAAATAAAAATGTGTTAAGATAAAAATGGTGATAAATATGCAAATAATTGAAGCAAAAACCTTCTTTCAAAAACTAAAAGGCCTTATGTTTCAAAAAGAATTCAATTATATTTTAAAAATAAAAACAAATGGTATACATACTTTTTTTATGAAAATACCAATTGACGTTATTTTAACAGATAAAAATAATAAAATCCTATACATATATAAAAATCTAAAACCAAATAAAATAATAATGCCAAAAAGAAAAGTAAAATATACCTATGAAATTCCTATAAACAAAATAAATAAAACAAAAATCGGAGATTATTTTAATCCCTGATTTTTTAATATATAAATTCATATTCATTCAATCCTATATGGATCAGATTGTGTTCCACTACCGCTCAAAGTGACATCTGATGAGAGGTAAAGGGCTGGTCTTATCGAATTAATTGTAGAGCCAGCAGGATATGCACCAATAGCATCACTTGACATTACTGAAAATACATCAGAAGTGCTACCACTACTAGGTGACAAAAGCCAAAAAGCATTAGGTCCATCCATCCACCCTGTACTTATACATTTTCTATGATTATTATTAAATAAACTAAATGTACCACAACTATTTTTATTACTATTTGTTCTTATATATTCGCTTACTGTTGGTAAGGCTATATTTCCATTCCAAGTTTTGAAATTTTCGTCGTTTATTTGAGCAGCTAAATCATTATTTCCGGCCGTTACTGCGCCAGTGCTAAATTTACTTACTACAATTTGATTTCTAGCTGCAGAATTTAAATCATTATAATATGTTCCATTTAATAACGTATTAAGTGAGGAAGGATTGTTCCAATTATTTGAATTTGAACTATCCCATTCATAATTGGTCGTAAATGTACCTCTAATTATTTTTATTCTACCATCACATTCTACTGATAATATTCTCCATTGTTCATTATTTAATATTATAATATTATTAGGATTTCCTCCAGTAAAGAAATATCTACATTCATATTCGTCTTTTTCTAAACCGGCACTATCTATAATAGTTTCTCCGGTTGTAGGTTCTTTTGTACATTCAGTATAAAGTTCATCTATGGCCCCTTGGACATTACTTGAAGAAAGTCCACTTTCTGTATTATCATAAGTTACTAAATTACTTTCAAAATATGTGGCGGCTGATACACCTATTGTTCCGAAAACAATTCCTCCTAGTATGAATATTAATATTCTATTTTTTAGAATTT
>CALVRS010000097.1 GCA_944358725.1 uncultured Bacilli bacterium | reverse complement strand
AATGTTATTTTCTAATTTATCAGGTAAGTCTTTGACAACATCTTTTTTCTTTCTTCTTAGGATAAAGTATTTTATTTGCGTGTTTAATCTATTTAAGTTACTATTTTCTTTATCTAACTGTTTGACGTTATATAAGGTTTGAAATTTATCACGGTTAGCTAAATAACCTGGCATAATGAAATCGAAGATGCTCCAAAGTTCTATTAAATTATTTTCAATAGGAGTGCCAGTTAGGGCAAATTTTACTTTAGCATTTAAACTTTTTACGGCTTTAGCTATACCAGTATTTGGATTTTTGATATTTTGAGCTTCATCTATGGCAATTAGTTCAAAGGATATTTGTTCATATTTTTCTAGGTCATTTCTAATTAAACCATAAGATGTTATCATGATGTTTACATTATCTATGTTATCTAATTCATTTAATCTTTGAGTTTTATTTTCGGCAAAAACTTTATATTTTAATTCTGAGCCAAATTTATCGAACTCTTTTTGCCAGTTATAGACTAGGGAAGTAGGGGCTACAATTAAAATTTTAGCATTTTTATTTTCTTTAATTATGAGTTTGCACAAATAAATTAATTGCACTGATTTTCCTAATCCCATTTCATCGGCGAGAATACCACCAAAACCGGTTTTATAAATATTATAAAGCCATTTGACGCCTATTTGCTGATAATCTCTTAGTACATTTAATTCTTTTTTGTCTAATAATATTTCTTGATTTTTATATGTTAGAAAATTATTAATCAAATTATCAAAGGTATCGTTAGTGTTTATGATATTATGATAGTTATGTCTTAGACTATCTAGATACAAGGCTTTAAATTTAGGTATTTTTCCTTCGCCTTCAATTATTTCTTTTTTAGTTAAATCAAGTTCATCGGTTAGTTTATTTAGATTTTGTAAATTTGTATCAGTTTCAAGATCAATGATATTACCATTTTTTAATCGGTGATAATGCTTTTTTGATTTTAGCGAAGATAAGATATCGTTTAGTTCAGTTTTTTCAATACCATCTAAATTGAAGTTATATGATAAAATACCATCTTTGCCTATAGAGAAGGAAATGCTATTTTGTGTTTGTTTTACAATATTGGTTTCTTTTAATTTTTTTGAAGTAAATACTTCATATTCTTCACTAATTTCAAAGATTCCTTGTTTTAAAAATTCGGCTATTAGATCGATATCTTCTAAAGTGATATGCATTTTATTTACAACAAAGCCTTCTTTAGCTAATCTTTGGATAATATTACTTTCGTATTCTTTATCTCTAACTATAGTTGGATCTTTTGAAAAGTAATCTATTTCTTTATTTCCGTAAGTTAGTTTTATTTGACATTCAATAGCACTATAATAAAAATCAAAATATAGTTTAGCAGTTGGCTTTGTTGGCATGGTTATTTCGGTTATATTTTTATCTAAGTGGATATTTTCTTTTAATAAGGATAAAAGACCACCAGTAAATTTACCTAAGTCTTTTTTGGAGAAAATAAAGCTTTCTATATTGTTATCTTCAAGAATTTTATATAGTTTTAAAATATTTTTATCAATTTTATATATTTGTTTATTATTGTAGAAAAAATTTTTTCCTTCTATTAAAGGGGATAAGTCATGCATGTTATCAATACTTAAGTTATAGGTATCTTCGTTTTTTGTAAGATTTATATTAAAGGGATTTTCTTCTTTATACCCATAATAGGTTTTTCCATTTAAGGTAAATGTTTTTTCTTTTAAGGTATCCATGAAGATTTCAATATCTTCTTCTGTGATTATGCAATCATAGTGACCATTTTTAAATATATTAATATTATAGTCTAGTATTTTTTTATCTATGTTATCAAAAAAATAATGATTAGGATCATAAGTTAATTTAGTAGATATTTTGTATGGTCTATTTTGGCTATATGCATACATGAAATTACGATATTTGTTATTTAATGTATAAGGTCTATCGAGGCCTATTTTATAAGATACTTTTAAATAGTTATTATAGTAATAACTTTGGGCAGTTTCAATATCAACGATTAAAAATAGTTTTTGTTTAATTATTTGTTTTGTTGGTTTATAAAAATTTTCTAGAATGTGTGTACCTAAGTTTAACTGGTATTCAAATGGATCTGTTTCTTCTCCATTGAATAGGGCATCTTCATATTTTAAAATGCAGGCGGCGACATGTTTACAGGTATCCATTTTTTCATATTGAGGGCAAGTACAAAAGAAATCATCTATTGTTTTTTCATTTTTATTAATGATTATTTCGACTTTATAGTCTTTATTTATTCTTTCAGATGTTACATTAAAATAAGCTCTTCTAAATGGTTCATCGTCTATTATTTTAATTAGTTTTACTTTATTTGCTTTATAGTTTAAACCTTTGACGAAGTCATTTGTTCCACACAATTTTATTACTTTATCATAAAGACGCACAAAGATCACCTCAACATTTTATATTACTAAATTTTTTTAATAAATACAATATTTTTGCCTATACTTTAGATTTTTTATTTCATAAGATATCACGAAAGGGGAAAGTTAGATGAATAACTATATAAATATGGGAGGAATGTTTCCTAATGATTTTATGATGACTTATCCAAGTGCGAAGGATAAAGATAATATTAAAACTAAACTTAGTCAAAAGTTAAGCGTGCAGGCGGGAGACAATATGAATTTTAATAAGTGCGGTTTTGATGGAAAGACTAGTCCTAATAAATTATACGATGTATACAATGGTTTTATTAGAGGCAATATTTTTCCTGATTTATTTAATCAATATAAAGTTAAAAGACCATATGATGTTAAAGGTATGAATGAACAAGGTGAGCTTTTAACTAAGGTTGATGCTTACTGTTTTGCAGCGCACGATGTTAATTTATATTTAGATACACATCCTGAAGATAAAGCTATGATTGATTTATATAATCAATTTAGTCATGATGCTTTGGAGGCAATTAAGGAATATGAAAGTAAATTTGGACCACTTTTTGTAAATTCTAATGAAGGATATCCTTGGAGTTGGAATAAAACTCCTTGGCCATGGGAAGGAGTGTAGAGTATGTGGAAATATGAAAAAAAATTACAGTATCCTGTAAATATTAAGAAGAAAAATTTAAGTATGGCAAAATGTATTTTGACTCAATATGGTGGACCAGCTGGAGAACTTGCAGCAGCATGGCAATATTTAGATCAAAGATATATTATGCCGGATGATAGGGGAAAGGCACTTCTTACGGATATTGGAACAGAGGAATTGGTACATTGATGTTATCTATATATTTAGATATATATAATAAGGATAAATATTAATCAAAAAAAGAAGCAACCTATACTAGCATTGCTTCTTTTTAATTATAATATAAACTTGTTAAAAAATCAAACTTTTTTTTAAAAACTGTTGACATGGGGTAACCTATGTGATATAATTAATATGTAATCAGTTGAGAGATTACTAGAAAGGTGGGATTAAAAATGGAAATTTCTATAAAATTATGGAAAATAAAAATCACTTTTGGATTTCAAATTCTAGGCAAGAAAACCAAAAAAGTGATTACGAGATGGGGTTAAATCCCCTTCTCACTAATTATTTTATCATAATTATAGAAATTGTCAATTTTAGATATATGGAAAAAGAATTTAATCAAAAAGAATACATTAAAAAATATCAAAAAGAAAATTATAAGCAATTTAAAACAAAGCTTAAGCCAAGCGAAATGGAAGAAATAAACGAATTTTTAAAAGATAGTAATATGAATAAAAGGGAATTTGTTAAAGAAGCTTATAAAATAGCAATATTAAAAAAAGAAATAAAGAATATAATTTCTAAATTTCAGATTGGTGGTAATTTCCCTACTTCATTAAATTTAAGCAATGGAGAAGAAAAAAAATTAAACAATGGTATCATTGTGTATTCATATACATTTTCAGTTTTAAATAACGAAAAAATGCTTGTCTTAAGAATTGAATTTAAAGATGAAATTCTTTATTATGGAGCTGTATATTATCGATATAATAATTATATTATAGATGGAATAGAAAAAATAAATACATCGTTTTAGAATAAAAAAAACACCCTAGGCGAAAACCTAGGGTTTAATGTATTTAGTCCTAAATCTACGTAAGATATTTAGGCTCTATCATTTTTTTAATTTGTCTTATTTTATAAAACTATTTCATCTGAATTCCACCAATTGGATTTCCTTCGTTGCCAGCATATTCATTTTGATTGGTAGAACGAACCCATGGTAACCAATAACCTTTTTTATTGTCATATGCACGGTAGTCAACATAGCCTTTTGTTGATTTAATTCTAATCATATCTATATTCTTGTCATATAAACCAGCATAGCTATTTCCATTGGTTTTATTATTCTTAGAATAGTCTTTAGAACTAACCCAACCTAGCCAGCCTTTACCAATAACATGAGCTTGGATTTGTATTTCGCCATATGTAGGTTTAGCTCTCAAACCACCCATATTATTACCTAAATTACCAGCATATTCATCAGTATGGTGGCTATCTACTTCTGGGAGCCATTTATTTTTTACATTATCGTATGATTGATAAGTAATTTTACCAGTTACATCTGATGATGTGGGCTGTGTATCAGAAGTGTTGATTTTAACTCCATTTACAACATCTGCAATGGCTTTTGCAACTTTATCAACAACTGCATTATATTTGTTTAAATCGCTTGAATTATCATGGAAGCAGACCTCGATAA
>CALVRS010000096.1 GCA_944358725.1 uncultured Bacilli bacterium | reverse complement strand
TGGTTAAGAAACTATATGGAATACCATAATTTATTAATATTTGAAATAAAACATGATAATAACTATTTAGTGTTTCTTCTTTATCAAACCAAGCCTCAACAATAGTAGAAGTAGCTTTATCGATAGCTAAATGTAAACAATATTTGATATTACCAAACCATAAATGAATAGAGCCATCTTGTTCGATTACTTCATCAAAATATTTAGGATTTTCACCTTTAGGGTGAGAGTCTTCTAAAGCCATTTCATGATTAATAACTTCTTCTATTTTTTCTTCATCTAAATGCTCTGTAAAGTGTCTAAAATTGAAGTCTTGATATTTAGTATTATACTACTTATTAAATAAGAAAAAATCATATATTAAAATAAAAATAAAAGAAAAAGTAAAAAGAATTTAATTTAAGATAAGGAAAAATATAATGAAATATGAACTAGAAAAAGTAAAATAAACTAAAAGTAGAAAAATAGTAAAAAAACAAGTGCTGTTATATTTTGATAAATTATTCAAAGTTTAGCAATTTTTATATTATCATATTATATAGAAAAAAATATTGCAATTTGTCTTATTTGACATACAATACAAATTAATTTACAATAATGTTAGAAAATATAAATTAACCTTAATAATAAAATACATGCCGAAATAAAAGGAGAATCTATGAACAACTATAACAAAGAAAGATACAATCCATTAGATAATCCCTCACAAGATACATTCATAAAACTAGAACATTTAGGGAGATATTTATTTGCTTGCGATTATTTAAAAGAACATACTATTACAGAAAATGTATTAGATATAGCCTGTGGAACAGGATATGGTAGTTTCTTATTATCAAGACAGATAAAAAATGTGGTAGGAATAGATAAAAATATAAAAGAAATAACTCCTCAATATAAAAAAGAAAATATTAAATTTGTAAAGGAAGATATAGATAAAATGGATTTAACAACAACATATCAGGCTATTATCTGTTTTGAAACCTTAGAACATGTAAATAACCCGAATAGATTGCTAAAACAAATTTCTAAAATTTTAACAAGCAAGGGTTTCTTTCTATTATCTATTCCAAATGCAAAATATGAAAAATTAGATGAAAATGGAAATAATTTAGATATTTATCATAAAACAATATTTAATTTAGATAATCTATTAGAACAATTAAAGAATGATTTTCAAATAATAGATGTACTAGGTCAAAGTAAAATAAATGAGATAATAAATAAAAATCCAAATCTAAATTTAAACATTCATAGTAAAGAAGAAGTAATAGAAACAGCATATTATCTAGCTTATCCTAATAAAGAAAAGATAGAAGATACTTATAGTTATACTATTGTTTGTCAAAAGAAATAAAATATACCATATTAGTCACACAAAACAAAAAACATATGCTATAGAAACCTTATAAAGAGTAGTGGAGAGACTGGACCTATGATACTACAACAACTTATTAGATTAGATGCTAAAACCGTATGATAATGAAGAATTCCAGGGTTCATACTTACAACTTAAGGCACAATAAAAGAAGGTATATTTCAACCCTTTATAATAGAAAGATTTTTATTCTTGTTAGATAATATAATTTTATTTAGCAAGAGTATTTTCCGAGAAAGACTTATCTAATGTTTTGGTTGGGCATTTACCACGATTACTGTGGATAAAACCAGATTTGCCTTTCTCTTTATAAATAATTATTAGACGATTTACTTGTCTTACTGATATACCGAGTTCTAATGCGACTCGTTTTTTGTTTTCTCCATAATTTACTAAATTTTTAATTTCTTCATATTTTCTTTGTTCATTCATTCTTAATTCTACCTTTCTCATTTTTGTCATCTCAAGTGATTTATTATATATTAACTTTAGGATATTTTTTAAGACATTATCATAAGTTAATCATATCAGAGATTCGATTATCTGATTTTTTCTTTTATTAAAGGATATTTTGTGGTAAAATTATAATAGGGTGATGATATGCTTGGAAAAATTATAGGAATTGAAGAAGATGTAGTACTTTTGAAGTTAGCTATAAATTTAAGTGAGTTTCAAAATTTGATTAATTTACATGTTGTAATGGAAGACAATAATCAAATGTTAGTAGGGGAAATTATTGATATTAAAGGGGATATTGCTTATATTACTTTAATTGGCCAAATTACAGATAATAATTTTGTTTTTGGTGTTATGCGTAAACCTTCTTTTGGAGCTGTGGTTAAGCTTATTTCTAGAGAAAAAATACCGATGATTATAAGTGTGCCTGAATATAAGGAGAGGGAAGATATTTATATAGGCGAGAGCCCAATTTATCCTGGGGTTAAGGTTGGTTTTGAAATCAATCCATTTTTCTCAAACCATTTTGCTATTTTTGGTTCTACGGGAAGTGGTAAATCTTGGGGAATTGCTAAACTAATTCAAAGTATTTTTGAGAAAAAAAATACAGTGGCTTATAGAGCAAGTATATTTATTTTTGATGCGTATGGCGAATATCATAATGCTTTTAAAGATATTAATAAAAAGGTGCCTGAGATTAGTTTTAAAACATATACGACTAATGTTGAGGCAGTTAGTGATAAGGAGATGTTAAAAATTCCTTTATGGCTTTTATCTGTTGATGATATCGCTTTACTTTTAGGAGCTGATTCAGTTTCACAAATACCAATAATTGAAAAGGCTTTAAAATTAGTTGGACTTTTTGTTAAAGATGAGACTGAGGTTATTAAGCAGAAAAATGATATTATTGCGAGAGCTATTTTAGATATTTTATCTAGTGGTAAGAATTCATCACAGATTCGTGATCAAGTTTTTTCTGTGTTATCAACATATCATACTAAAGATTTGAATTTAGAGACACAAATTTATCAACCAGGTTATGTCAGAAGTTTAAAGCAGTGTTTGATTATTGATGCTTCTGGAAAACTTAGGGAGATGGAGCTTATTACTAATTTTATGCAATCATTTTTGGATGATAGTATTGAATTGACGCTTCCTGATGGTTCTTTTAAGTATGGTTTAAATGATTTGATGATGGCTTTAGATTTTGCTTTACTTTCAGAAGGCGTTATGAGTAGTAATAGGGTGTATGATGAAAATAATGTTTTACGTGTTCGTCTACATGCTTTGATTAATGGCGATTATGCGAGATATTTTGAATGTGATAAGTATGTTAGCAAGGACGATTATATTAAGGATTTATTGATGGCTCCTAATGGTCGAAAAGCTCAAATTATTAATTTTAATATTAATTATGTGGATGATAGATTTGCAAAGACAATTACTAAAATTTATTCTAAATTACTTTTTGATTATGCAAAGAATTTAGAAAAAAGAGCCTCACTTCCTTTTCATATTGTCTTAGAGGAAGCTCACAGATATGTTCAAAATGATAGTGATGTTGATATACTTGGATATAATATTTTTGATAGAATTACAAAGGAAGGTCGTAAGTATGGTGTGCTTTTAGGGCTTATTTCGCAAAGACCTTCAGATTTATCAGAGACTTCTATTTCACAGTGTAGTAATTTTTTGATATTTAAAATGCTTCATCCTAGAGATATTCAGTATATTAGAGATATGGTTCCTAATATTACAACGGAGATTGTAAAAAGGCTTAGGACTTTACAACCAGGAACTTGTATTGGTTTTGGTAATGCTTTTCATGTACCGGTTTTAATTAAAATGGATAAGCCTGATCCAACACCATCTAGTAGTAGCTGTGATATTTCAGGAAATTGGTTTATTGATAGATAGATTACTTTTTAGTAATCTTTTGTTATAAATATTTGATATGGTGATTTTATGATTGATAATAATGATTTAATCTTAGTTTTAAATGATTATGGTATTGATGGAGAGAAATTAATAAAAAATAATCCAAATGTTTTAGCTTACGCTGATAAAAATAATGTTATTAGGATATTAGATTTTTTAAATGAA
>CALVRS010000095.1 GCA_944358725.1 uncultured Bacilli bacterium | reverse complement strand
TTTCCTAACATTTTTCCAATTTTTCTTAAGCTAGTGTTTTCATTAAGATTACTTTCTATAAGTATCCTTTGACTTAGATTTAAGTGTTTTCCCATTTTTTATTTTCTCCTTTCAGTATGGGTAAAACAGCGGTATATATTATATATTCTTTATGATATTTTACAAATTTGATAATTGAAACACTAAATACACCATCACTATTTTCATTGGTGCGTTTAGAATTTCATTTAAATTTTTTTAATATTTTTATATTATTTTTCTTGCAATTTTTAATTTTTCTGATATAATAATTTGCACGACAGAAAGTGAGGAGTGTATGTGAGGTTAAGAAACTGTCTAGGGGTGGCATGTTTATTACTAGCACTTTCTGTAGGTTTATTTTTAAATGGTGTTTCTTTTAAAGAAAATACGAGTTTAAAGATGAACGCTAATAGTTATGACCGAGTTCAATTAGCTGGTGCGGATGAAGTTACGGCTAATTTTGGTCAGGATTTCGTAAATCCTATGGGAATTTCACTTTTAGATCTTGAGACTTTTCATGATTTAAATGATTATTTGACTGAAGATAGTTATTTTGAAATTAATGGTGAAAAGATTGAAGAAGGGTTTGACGAGAATATTAATTTTGGCGATATTATTAATATTCATTTAGAGTGGTCTTTGCCTAATGTTATGACATGGACAACTAATGATGTTTTCAGTTATGAACTTCCTTCTGGTTTTGAATTTACTAATGTCCAAAATGGATATATTAAAAATGGTATTCAAAATGTTGGTGTTTATACTGTTTCTGAAAACATGGTAACTATTAAGTATACTGATAGTGAATTTTTAAAGTTGAGTAATATTACAGGAACTTTAAATGTATCAGGAAAGATTACGGAGAAGTCTTTTGATACTTCAGATGGAGAGACAATTGAATTAAATATACCTGGAGTAGGGACTATTATTATAAATGTTAATCCAGTTAATGTTTTGGCAATTAATAAATCAGTTACAAAAATTGATACAGATATTTATGAATTTAAAGTTGAAGTAAAATCTATAACTGATAATACAAATGTAGTAATTACTGATACAATGGGTAAATATTTAGAGCTTATTTATGATTCTTTATCAATTACTAATAATGGTAAGGAAATGACAGATGGAGTTACTTTAGATATTAAAAGTGCGACTAATTTTGTTTATCAAATTGATAAGTTGAATGAAGATGATGAGATAGTCATAACTTACAGTGCTAAAGTTTTAGATGGAGGATTTATTAGTAGTTCTACGGATAATGATTTAAAAAATACAGCTAGTGTTAAAAGTGATGAATTACCTTTAGAAATTTCAGATTGGGTAGTAGTTACTCTTAAAAAAGCTGGTTTGAGTAAAAGTGGTAGTTATAATATTGAAGATAACACAGTTACTTGGACTATCATTATAAATCCTGGAGAAAAAGAGGTAACTTTAGAAGATAAAATTTTAGATAATCAAGAGATTACTGGCAATATTAAAGTTGAAGAAAGCGATAATAAAGGTTCGACTTATTATGATTCTAAGTTAGTAATAACAGAAGATGATTTAGAGAAAGGTTATACTTTCGCGCCTGATTTTACTGGTAATAAAACTTATAGAATTACTTTCAAAACAAAGGCAACTGGTGATGATGTTCAATTATATAACAAAGCTACTATTTATATTGGAGATAGTTCTTATGTGGATGATGCTAAGGCTGATCTTCTGCCAAATATAAGTATTGATAAAAGTGTTACTAGTGCTGACGATAGGAATGGAATTATTAATTGGAATACTAAAGTGACTATTCCTAATATTGATAATAAATTTAAAAATGTTTTGTTTAAAGATGTACTAGGTGATGGTCTTACTTTAGTTGAAGATTCAGTTTTAGTAAATGGTCAAAAAGTTAATGAAACAACAGATTACAAGCTTGAAATAACTAGTGATGGATTTAATATTCATTTTGGAAATATTGAATCTGGTAAAATTTTTAATATTTCTTATCAAACAAAATTTGACAATAGTGAATCTCAAAAATTTACAAATACAGCTTTTGTAAGTGTAAATGGTGAAGAAAAATCTGATACGGCTGAATATGATTACAATAAGAAAAATAATTATATTCAAAAATATTTGGATAAAGCTAGTGATAATTTTGATAAAACAGGTATAGCTAGATGGGAAATTAAGATTGATCAGTTACCTAATAATGTTAATGATGTTTATGTTACTGATATGATTCCTGAAGGTATGGAATATGCCTATGGTTCAGCGAAACTTAAATTAAATTACAATCCTTATACAACTTTTGAACTTGAGCCAACTATTCAAGATGATAAATTGGTATTCAAATTAAATGGTTATATTGATGTGCTTAGTGCAGATAGTAAGGGAGCGTCAATTTTCTACGATAGCAAAGTAACTGATGTTTCTGCTGAACAAAAGACTTATGTTAATAAGGCAAATATTACAATTAATCATGTGACTTATTCAGATGTAGAGGCTCGTATTACTGGTAAAGTTACTAATTTGTTAAGTAAAACAGCTATTTATGATGTTTATACTGCGCCTATTGCTGAATATACGATTAAGGTTAATGAAGGGGCTTTAGATATTGTTAAAGATAGTGATGTTTTACGTTTAGTAGATGAGATGGGTAGTGCAATTGAATTTATTAGAGGCACTTTAAAAATTAATGGGGCAATCGCACCTGCTGATAGTTATGATTGGAATAACGACAGTCATGTATTGACGATTGATGTTCCTGATAAGAAAGCTTTAACTATTACTTATAGTGCACGTGTGACTATGCATGCTGGTGAAGAATTAACTGAGGAAAATGCTTTTAATACGGTTACTTTAAATGGTGTTAGTTCATCACAAGGAAGTTCGACAATTTCTCTTAAAGGCGAGGTTTTAGAAAGCTCTGCTACTTCTTCTGGTGAGGCGGAGACAATATACATTTATAAACACAAGGATAATGACAAAAATGTTCCGCTTGCTTCAGTTAAGTTTAAATTATATGAACTTGGTTTTACTGGAACTGGTAATAGTTTTAGTTTAACAGGTTTAGAGAAAGAGGTTGCTTCTCTTGTTACGGATAGCAGTGGTTATGCAAGTTATAGTGGTCTTGGTTATGATAAGGTATATAAGTTAGTTGAAGTTAGTACGCTTGAAGATTATATTTTAGATACGACTGTATATTATTTTGTATATCCTGGAAATGATAATATTGTTTATCCTGAGTATATTAAACAGTATGAGCAATCTGAAACTTTGGAAATTGGCAATGAATATTCTAAGGTAAATATTAATGTTAGTAAGATATGGTCTGACGATGATTATGAAGGAAGACCTAATGAAATTACGGTTTATTTGAAACGTAATGGTGAATATGTTTTAGAAAATGGTATTAAAGTTTCCGCAATTTTAAATACATCAAATGGTTATAAGGCTAGTTTTGACCATTTAGATAAGTATGACTTTAATGGAAAACTTTATAATTATTCTGTTGAAGAGGATGTTCCTTTACATTATGAAGCTTCTTATAATTCTACTTTTAAAATTGATAATAAAGATTTTACAATTACAAATACGCTTGAAAAGAGTAGTTTAACTATTAAGAAGTTTGTTTCAGGAAATGCTGGCGATACGGATAAATATTTTACTTTTAAAGTTATTTTAAAGGATAAAGAAGGCCATGAGTTGACTGATGAATTTATATATAGTGGATCTTATAATGGTTTAGTTAAATCTGGTGATGTTATTAAACTTAAACATGGAGAGTATGTTACGATTGAAGGTCTACCATATGGTACAGTTTATGATGTTACTGAGCTTGAGGCAAATAGTGACGGATATGAAACTAGTGTTATTTCTGGACATGGTAAAATAACTTTTGATAAGAATGATGTTATATTTACTAATGTTAAAAATGAAGGTAGTTTAACGATTGACAAGACAGTTACTGGCAATGCTGGTGATAAAGACAGATATTTTACTTTCAAAGTAATTTTACTTGATAAAGATGGTAAAGTATTAGAAGGTTTATATAATTATACTGGAAGTCATGCTGGTTTAATTAAATCTGGTGATGTTATTAAACTTAAACATGGTGAATATATTAAAATCAGTGGTTTACCTATTGGAGCTACTTATAAGGTATTAGAGCTTGAAGCTAATACTGATGGTTATATTACTGATTCATCTTTAGATTTTGGTATTATTGATTTAGATGGTAATATAACTTCGTTTATCAATCACAAGGATTTAATAAAAGAATCAAAGATACCGCAAACTGGTGGCAGTGATAATTCGTCAATTTATGGTTTTGGTGTTATAGTTTCTTTAATACTCGGAATTTATTTTTTAAAGAAAAAAGTTAATGCCTAGAAAAATATTTGGTATTTTATGTCTAGCTATTTGTCTAATTTGTTTAATTTTATTTACATTAGAGAAGGCAGACGAAGAAGAGGGAAAGACATTTTATAAAAATGTGTTTCCCTCAAATAATATTGATGTAAATTATTTAAAAAAAGAGTTTAAGGAAGCTGTTGGTTATATTGAAATTTCAGATACTAATATTGCTTTTCCAATTATGCAAGGTGATGATAACAAGTATTATTTAAAGCATTTACCTAATGGTAATTATAATAAAATGGGTTCTTTATTTTTAGATTTTAGAAATAATTTATTTAATGATAAAAATACTATTATATATGGTCATAATTTTAATAATGGAACGATGTTTAGCGATTTAATTAAGTTTAAGTCATTAGATTTTTTCTTAGAGCATGAAAATTATGATATTTATACGGAATCTGGTAATTTGTCTATTTTTATTACAGGAGTTTATAGAGTTTTAGCAACAGATGCGGAAATTTTAATTGATTTTGAGACATTTAATGAATTTACTTTAAATATGGAAAAGATATTTGAAAGAAATTTTGAATATAGTGAATCAGACCGTTTTATTACTTTATGTACTTGTGATGATGTTTCTAGTAATTTTAGGATTTTGATTTTGGGAAAAGTTATTAATTAAAAGGAATTAGTTTTTGGCTAATTCCTTTATTTTTTCGGTATTTTTAAAGTTTATTTTAGCAATTTCGTTTAGTATGTTTGGACCATATTTTTTGACTATTTGAGAGCCTATTTCATCGACTTTTGGTCCAGCTCCTTTAGGCAGGGTTATATTATATTTTTGGGATAGTTTATCTATTTCTTTTATAAATATGAATCTACTTATGATAGCAGATACGGCAACGGATAAGCATTGATCTTCAGCTTTGGTTATGAATGTGATATTTTTTTGGACGTTAGTTGATTTTTTTAAGTAGTTATAATATACAAATTTTTCGGCAAATTGGTCGACGACAATATAATCATAGTCTGAGTATTTTTTACTCATTTCAAGGAGGGCCTTATTATGGAGTATGGCTTTCATGGCATTCATATTATATGTCTGATGTTTTTGATTGTATTCTTGGTTATTTAAGGTCATAGTATAATATGGAATTTTTTTAATTATTTGAGGTGTTATTTTTTTTATTTGTTCATCGGTTAGTTTTTTTGAATCTTTGACGCCAAGGCTTTCTAAGAAGGGGATGTTTTCTTTTGTGACATATGAGGCGGTAACAACGATGGGTCCAAAGTAATCGCCAGTGCCGACTTCGTCAGAACCGATGGTGTTGGCGTAGTATATTTTAGAATTTTTTTTCTTTTCTTTATTATTGGTACCAGCTATTTTCATATCGATTTTTTTATTTGGGTTTAAGTTTTTTTCCATTTGGGACCAAAGATTGGCGTCGATATCAGCGCTTATTCCTTGAAATACGGCTTTGCCGGAGTTATAAAGGGTTACGACGGTATCGGCTTCGTCAGCTTGGAATACAGCGTATGGTGGGGTTTTAGGTCTTCTTTTTTCTTCAAAGTATTTATTCATTTTGTCCATGGTATTTTGACTTACTTTTAATGTAATTGTTTTTACGGGCTGTTTTTTCATATTTATCACCTGTAAACATTTTAACATAATTTTTTTTAACAATAAAGGCTTTACTTTTTGATTTTAAATGTAATATAATTATAGTAAAGGAGAATAGATATGAATATTACAGATTTTTTAATTGTTATTTTTGTTTTGCTTGGTGCTTTTGTTGGGGCTAAGCAAGGTTTTACTAAGGCTCTTGTTAGTTTTTTAGGAACGGTTATTGTTGTTATTTTAGCATATTTTTTGAAAAATCCTGTTAGTGAGTTTTTGATGAGCTTTTGTCCGTTTTTTAATTTTGGCGGGATTATTAAGGGCGTTACTGTTTTGAATATTGCGGTGTATGAAGTTATTGCTTTTGTTTTGATGTTTGTCATTTTGATGGCGGTTTTGAATGCTTTATTATTTGCGACGGGAATTTTTGAGAAGATTTTAAAGTTTACGATTGTTTTGGGCATGCCATCGGCTATATTTGGTGCGATTATTGGTGCTATTAAGAATTATGTTATTGTATTTTTTGTTCTTTATATTCTTTCAATGCCTAATTTTGTCGATGTTAGTTTTGTCAAGGATTCAAAGTTTAGAGAACCAATTTTAGCTAATACACCACTTCTTTCGCATATTGCTGGCTCTGCTTTAGAGGCTTTGGATGAGTTTAAGGGTTTGGCTGATAAGTATACAAGCAGTGAAGATACTAATGCATATAATTTAGAGACTTTGGATGTATTTTTAAAGTATAAAATTGTTACAGTAAAAACTACTGAAAAACTTGTAGAAAGTGGTAAAATAAGTATTGAAGGAATTGATAGTGTATTAAATAAGTATAGGGAGGTTTAGTTATGGAGATTATACATGGAAATTCAGAAAATTTTGACAGTGTTATTAGCAAGGGCGATGTTTTAGTTGATTTTTTTGCGACGTGGTGTGGTCCTTGTAAGATGCTTTCGCCTGAACTTGAGGATATTAAGGATAAGGTACAGATTATGAAGGTTGATATTGATGAGAATTTACAGCTTTGCCAAAGATATGGTGTTATGAGTGTACCGACACTTATATATTTTAAGAAAGATGGCAGTTATATTATGAATGTTGGTTATATGACTAGCGATGAGATTTTAAAATTTATTGGAAAATAAAAAAAGGTTATTAGGTTTTTCTAATAGCCTTTTAGTTATTTTTCATTTTTAAGATTATTTCTTTATCCATTTTGATTTTATGGTAGTTTACATGGCATTTATCGAATAGGGTTCTAGATGCGATATTGTTTTCAGAGTTTGCATATTTATCGTTTAGATAGATTACTTCTTTTATGCCTGATTGAATTATTAGTTTAGCGCATTCGTTACATGGAAACAGGTCGACATATATTTTGGCATTTTCTAAGTCTTTTTTATTTCCTCTAAAGTTTAGGATGGCGTTTAATTCAGCATGGCAGACATAAGGATATTTTGTGTTTAGATTTTCTCCTTCTCTATCCCATGGAAATTCATCGTCGCTAAAACCATTAGGAGCGCCATTATAACCGATAGACAGTATGCGGTTATCGTTACTTACGATGCAGGCACCGACGGTTGTTGATGGATCTTTACTTCTTAAGGCACTTAGTTCGGTTATGGCCATGAAATATTCATCCCATGATAAGTAATTTTGTCTTTTCTTTGTATTCATTTTTTCACCTCGTATTTATTTTATCATATTTTTTCTTTATTTTGAATAATATGGTTTTTCTGATATAATATTTGATGGTGAGATTGATGAAAAAATTATACGGTTTTAGTTTGATGATTATTTTATTTGATCAGCTTATTAAAAATGGATTGTTATTTTTTATGAGTTTTGGTCAGTCAATTACTATTATTCCTAATTTTTTCAGTATTACTTTGGTGGGCAATACAGGAGGAGCTTTTAGTATTTTAAGTTCTAGTACGATTTTACTTATAGTGATTTCGATTGTCTTTTTGAATTTGATTTATTTTCTTTTTATAAGAGGAAAGAAACTTAGTGATTTTGATCAGGTTACATATGGTATTTTGATTGGTGGAATAACTGGTAATTTAATTGACAGAGTAGTACACATGCAGGTTATTGATTATTTAGATTTTAATATATTTGGATATGCTTTTCCAATATTTAATTTAGCGGATATTGCGATTGTTATTTCGATGTTTTTGATTATTATTCAGGTTATAAAGGGTGATAAAAATGAAGTATCAAGCAGAGGAAAATGATATTAGACTAGATGTTTTTTTAGCTTCAGTTCTTGATGTTAGCCGTAGTCAAGTGACTAAAATGATTAAAAATAATGAGGTTTTAGTTAATGGCAAGGTAGTAAAGGCGGGATATTTACTTAGTGTTTTTGATACTGTTTTAGTTAATCATAAGGAAGAGGATTATTTGACTCCTTCGAAGATGGATTTAGATATTATATATGAGGATGAGGATGTACTGGTGGTTAATAAGGCTAATGGGGTGGTGGTTCATCCTGGGGCTGGCAATCACAGTGGGACTTTAGTTAATGGACTTTTATATCATACTAAATTAAGTGATGTTAATGGAAATGAGCGTCCTGGGATTGTACATCGCATTGATGCTTATACAACGGGTCTTTTGATGGTTGCTAAAAATAATAAAGCTCATGAGATTTTAGCTAAAGAGCTTGCTAGTAAGAAGACTTATAGAAAGTATGTGGCTTTGGTTTGGGGAGTAATTTTAAATGATTCAGGGGAGATTGATGCGCCAATTGGCCGAAGTAAAAATGACCGAAAGAAGATGGCTGTTAGGGCTGATGGCAAAGAGGCTATTACACATTTTAAGGTTTTAAAACGGTTTGAGAAGGCGACTTTAATTGAACTTAGGTTGGAAACAGGAAGAACACATCAAATTAGGGTTCATATGGATTATATTGGACATCCTGTTGTGAATGATCCAGTTTATGGTAACCGCAAGTTATTTGATGATTCTGGTCAATGTTTACATGCAAAGGAACTTGGTTTTATTCATCCTAGAACTGGCGAATATATGCAGTTTGATAGTGAACTTCCTTTATGCTTTACTAATATTTTGAAGAAATTTGAGTAGGTGATAAAATGAATGAGATAGTAATTGATAAAAAAGAAGAGCTTGTGATGAAACTTTTACATTATTTTATTACGGAGAGGGGATATAATCCGGTAATTATTAGAGGTGTAAAAGATGAGATATGGCTTGAGAATTTAGAGGATGATTACAAGATTGTTCGTATTGTTTCTGGTTATATTCACAATAATGAGCAATTTAAATTCGATTTATTTAAGACGAAGAATTTACTTAAAACTATTAAGAAGAAAACTTTGTCTTTTAAGCTTAATGCTCTTAGTATTTTTGTTAATTTAGGTGACAATGTTGATATAACTGAGTTTGAGGGAACTCCTAATATTAAGTTTGCAAATATTCATGAGGCTTCTGATTTAGATAAATATCGTTTTGTTACTTCTGCTTTTCCGGATATTACTAAGGATATGAATTTTAAGGAGAAGGGTTTAGAACTTTTTATGAAAATTACTAGTGATATTAACAGGAAAAATGAAGGCGATGCGAGGGAAAATGAGGATGTTTTTAGGCCTAAAAAACCGGTTATTACTTATGCTTTGATTATTATAAATATTTTAGTATTTATTTTATCAGTATTTAACGATAATATTTTATCTCAGTTTGCAGTTAACAGAGATATGATTGTTTTGGCTGATCAATATTACAGGCTTATTACTGGTATGTTTTTACATGCTGGAGTATTACATTTGCTTTTTAACATGTATGCTTTATATGTGATAGGTATGCAGCTTGAGAGTTTTCTTGGCAAGGCCAAATATTTAGCTGTTTATATGCTTTCTGGTTTAGGTGCTTCGATGCTTTCAATTTTCTTTAGTAACAGTTTTAGTGTTGGGGCATCTGGAGCAATATTTGGTTTGATGGGCGCTTTACTTTATTTTGGATATCATTATAGGGTTTATTTAGATAGTGTAGTTAAGTCACAGATTATCCCACTTATTGTTTTAAATTTGATTTTAGGTTTTACTTTAAGTGGTATTGATAACTGGGCTCATATTGGTGGTTTAGTTAGTGGTGTTTTAGCTACAATGGCTGTTGGTGTTAAGTATAAATCAACGAAGTTTGAGATGATTAATGGTATTATACTTTATTTGATTTATATTGGTTTTCTTATATATATGGTATTTGTTAGGGGATTATAAAGTATTGTTAGGAGAGTAATATGAAAGAGAAAATCATGAAAATTATTTCTAATAAAATTATGTTTTATTGTTTGGCTATTTTTGTTTTGACATTTATTTTTAGTTATTTTATTCCTTATGGTGGTGATGATTATATTAATTTTATTCAGGGCCATGGGCAGGGAATATTGAACGCGATTGAGATTGCTAAAGACTTTTTTATGACATGGGAGGGACGATTTTTTAGTCGCATTATGTTAACTTTACTTGTCCCTAATGTTTTAATTTATTCTTTAATTACTGCTACTTTAATGACTTTATTATTTTATTTTTTAGTAAAGATAATTGATGGGCAACCAAAATTATTCTTTTTACCATTAATTTTAATGATAATTTTGTTTATTGATCCTGAAGCTTTTTCACAAGCTTATGTTTGGAAAACAGGGACAATTACTTATTTATATCCTTTAGTGTTTGGAGTATTTTTACTTTATATTAAGAGAAATGTGTTTGAACAAGAACCTATTAATAGATGGTATTATTACTTTTTAGTACCATTATCATTTATTATGTCAATGTTTGTAGAAACAGCTAGTGTTTTTATTTTAATGATATGTTTTATGTTGACTATTTATATAAAATATAAATATAAGAAAATAGATTGGTTAATGTTGCTGTGTTCTTTAGTAACACTTATTGGAACTATTTTAATGATAACAAGTCCTGGCACCCAAGTTAGAGCAGATGAAAATATTTTAAAATTAGGTGAGTTACTGATTTTGAATATTCAAAATATTGTTTTGTATACTTTTATAAAAAATGCATTTTTAGTGTCTTTTATAGGAATATTTTTTAGTTATTTAATAAATAAAAAAATGACTGGTAAATTAAAATATTTATTGATGGCGTATTTTATAGTTATTCCTTTATTAACAGCTTTTACTATTACTGTTAATGAATTTACATGGATAACGATTCCTAAGTTACATATTTTAATAGAACCAAACAGATGGTATGTTTCGTTATTTTGGATTATATATGTTGTTTGTTTTATATTTACTGCACTTAAGATTTCTGATAAAAAAGTACATCCTAAATTAATTTTTTATATTTTGTTGGCTATTATGTGTAATGGCTCGATGATTATCTCTCCAACTTGGGGTGGCCGAATGTCAATATACACAACTTTTATGCTATTTGTGGTTATTCTTTTGGTTATTAAGGATAATAAAATCGAAATTTTGAATAAAAAAGTTTTACAAGTTATCACTAATTTGATTATTGCTGCTTGGATATTATGTTTTAGTATATATGTTTTTTTGATTTATAATTATCATTTGAAGCGTGAAAAATATATAGAATTTCAAAAGAATGAGAAAAAAGATACAATCGAGGTTATTATTTTACCTAGTTATTATACTTGGAATTTAACACCTTGGGGTGAAGGCGGCATTTTTATAGATACTTTTAAAAGTGCTAGAGGTATTTCTGGTGATGTAAATATTAAGCTAGTTAATCTTAAAGATGTCAAAGTAAAAAAATAAATAATTTTGTACATATAAAAAAGCTTTGAAAACTGATTTAATAATTTATATATAAAATTATGTAAAATCTTACAGTTTTTTAAGCTTTTTATATTATTTATTTTTTGGAATGTTAATTTTTTTTGTAAAGGTTTTATTTATTTGTTTTTCTTCTTGAGGTAGTTCATAGATAATGGCTTGATGGCTTTTTTTTGATAAGGCAAATTTTGTTGTTTGTTTTTGTTTTGTTTTTTTCTTAGTATTTTCTTTTTCGTTTTCGCATGTTTTTGTATTTACAGTTATATTTTCTTTTTGATTTTCTAATTCAGTATGATAATTATCTAAATATTCTTTGATATTAATAATTTCTAAAGGCATTGTTGATATTGATAGTAAGGTTGATGTGAATATGAGAGCATCTTTTGTTATAAAAGGAATGTTTATATTTTGAGCAATTAAGGCTAGATATCCTAAGATTAGAGCGATTGATAATGGCCATATTTTTATTTTACCTAATAAGTTACTTTTGGGATTTCCTCCTTGCGCTAAAGTTTTACCATTGATTAGGGCAATTATTCCTTCAAGGGCTCCATTAATAGCAAAAATTGGCAAAGTTGGAAGAAGACCTATTATTAGAAAAATAGAAAACAGTTTATCGGATACAGCATCTAGCATAGCGCCTTCTTTGGTTTCTCCTTTGGCTATTATTCTAGCGGCTTTACCATCTAAAAAATCAGAGATGGCTAAAAAGGTTATAGCTGAGAAAAACAAAGAAAGTGGAGCGTTAGTGTAAGCCATTATTGGAATGGCTATACCACCAACTGCTCTTGAAAATGAGAGCCAGTTTGGAATTAGGGATAATTTATTATCTGGTTTAAATAGTCCTTTAATAATAGTGTTTATTGTATTTTTAATTGTATTCATAAATTCCTCCAATGTCTATATATTTTAGCACAAGTTATGATATATGTAAACTTTCTATTTTTTTGTAAAATTATGTCTAATTATGGCTTTTGAGTAATGTACTTTGAGTATAGATTTTGGTATAATTATATTAGAAAAATAGGAGGCATAAATGATGAAAAAAAGTTTTAGAGTTTTATTTATTATTTTATTTTTGATGTTTAATTTTATGCCTTTTTATAGGGTAGAAGCTGCTTCTACTTATACGGTTGAAATGGTAGCTAATCAGACTGGTAATAAGGTTGTTGGCAGTTATTCTAATTATAATGCGGCTTTAAATGCGATGAATAGCCAAAATTCTACGGCAAATAGTGTAGCAACAATTTATAGAGATGGTGTTCCAGTTGATAGTAAATATGCTATTTTTAAGTTTAAGCCTGGTTCTATTTATTATTTATATACTTCTAGTACTTCTAATTCAGCTTATACATCTGTACATGGTTCTTATGGAACTGATGCGGCTGTTTTAGGATATAGTGATAATGGCCGAGTAAAGATTATGATTAGTGGTTTTACAGGCTGGACTAATATTGAAAATGGTGTAGTTACGCCAATTTCTTTAATGGGTATTAGTGGTAATATGATTAATGTTCCTGGAGGCCTTGGAATTAGAATTAGAAAAAGTCCATCACTTTCTGGCGAGGAAATTACTAAAGTCGGCACTACTACTAATTTTAATTATACTGAAAGTGTTTATGCAGATGGATATACTTGGTCTAAGGTTAATTATAATGGC
>CALVRS010000094.1 GCA_944358725.1 uncultured Bacilli bacterium | reverse complement strand
TTTCACATTTTTACCTTATTTTACATTGAAAAATCAAAAAAATTGCTAAACTAATTTGTTAACAATTTCTTTAAACTCACGTCCGCGCTCTTCAAAATTATTATATTGATCCCAACTCGCACACGCTGGACTTAAAAGAATAGTATCACCTTCTAAAGAAATATTATATGAAGCCTTAGTCGCTTCTTCTAAATTATCTGCGACTGTAACATCTATACCATTATCCAAAGCAAACTTTTTAATACGTTCTTTAGTCTCTCCAAAACATACAATATGGCGCACATTTTTTAAATAAGGTAAAAGCGGCTCAAAACTGTGTCCCCTATCAAGACCACCCAATATAAGTATAACATCATTATCAAAAGACTTTAAAGCCGTAATAGTTGACTCCGTATTTGTAGCCTTAGAATCATTATAAAACTCTCTACCATTTAATTTTCTAACAAACTCAATACGATGTTCAACACCAGCAAAATTATTTAAAACCTCTTTAATAACTTCATTAGAAACATTAAACTGTTTAGCCGCTAAAATCGCAGCCATAATATTTTCGTAATTATGAACACCCTTCACTCTAATATCCGAAAGCTCTAAAACCTCTTCATCTTTATAGAAAATAGATCCATTTTCTATACAAATATCAGCCTTACCATTAGAAGTAAAATATAACTTATGAGCTGGTATTTTTTTAGTAAGTTCAAATACGTCTTTATTGTTTTTATTCAAAATAGCCACTGAATTTTCATCTTGATTGTTAAAAATTCTAAGTTTATCTAACTTATAATTATCAAAAGTTCCAAAAAAATCTAAATGAACTGGATATAAATTAGTTAAAACAGCAATATCAACTTTAAAAGTATCCAAATTAGCAAGTTGATGGCTAGAAATTTCAACAACTAAAACATCATTATCATGAATATCAGAAATTTGACTGCATAAAGGAAAACCAATATTTCCTGCTAAATGAACTGAAACACCCGCTGCCTTTAAAAATTCATATATAATAGTAGTTGTTGTAGTCTTACCATTAGAACCAGTAATTCCAACTATCTTCACATCAGGTAAATAACGATATGCCACTTCAAGTTCTGTAATAACCGGAATATTAAACTTCTTAGCTTTCAAAACCACTGGATGATCAAGTCTTACACCAGGATTTTTAACTACATAATCATAACTATCATCTAAAAGCTTATCCTGATCTTTAGTAATAATTACATTAACCCCTAATTTTTCTAGTTCATCTACCATATTTGTATTATCACACTTAACATCAGTAAGTAAAACATGATTATCTGTAGCTAATAATTTTGCCACTGAAAAACCACTTTTACCCATACCTAATATAAAAATTTTTTTATCTTTAAACATAAGTTGCCTCCCTAAAATAATTTCATAATTCTGTCTATTTCAGATTCTAATTTTGACTTCATAATACATTCAGCAAAGCCATCCTTTAAATAATGAAGTTTAATAAACTCTTTACTGTCATCAATCATTATAACAACTGGTGTATGAAATTTCTTATTTTTCTTAAGCTCATTTAAAACATCCAAAGCACTATAAGTTGAAGTCTCATCATCTAATAATATTAAATCATACTTCACATTAGAAGCAATTTTTTCAATTACATCTCTTCCAAACAAAGAACCACTAACTTCCGCATTATGATTTTCAAGAAAATTCGTAATCTTCGCAAGCTCCTTCGCATCATCATCAACTACCATAACACGTTTATTATGATATAAACTCTGCTCATAACTCTCAAGTTTTTTAGAAATCTCAGTTTCTTTTGATTCTACAATTTTTTGTTCTAAAACAACATTAACCGTTGTTCCAACGCCTTCTTCACTTTTAACCATCAAATTACCACCAAGTAAAGAAACTAATTTTTTAACCTCTTTTAAATTCAAAACCTCGCCATCACGATTGCGTAAATCAATATTTGAAAGCTCTTCACTATTCAAACTCAAAACATTATTAACCTCTTCAATCGCCATACCAGATCCAGTATCACTAACCGTAATAATCAAACGGCAAACTCCATACTTAACAATCGCACTAACATCTACATTAATATCGCCAGATGAAGTATGTTCAATCGCATTAGATAAAATTGAACCAACAACCTGCTTAAGCTTAATAGAATCTCCATATAAATAACTAGGTACATTACTTACCGAAAAATTAAATGAAACATTTTCCGGAACCTGTTTTTCATAACGATACTCTAACTCTTTAAAAATATTAGCTGGATTATAACGCGTATCAAAAATTTTCAAACGCTTAGTCGTCATACTAGAAACATCTAAAGCATCATTAATTAAATAATCTAAGTCCATACCCATATTATTAATATATTTAAAGCCTTCCTTAGCTTCACTAATATTTTCTACACTTTCATACTGCTTACTAGCTTCAATAATATCTTTAACCGGTTTTTTAATATCTTGAGTCATTCTAAATAAGAAATTAGAAGTATCTTGATTTGATTTTTCCACTAACTTCTTGTTTTTATAAAGTTCTTCCATCATTTGGATATCAGGATTTTCAATCGTAAAATACATAAGTACTGTAATAAAAGCAAATGTTGAATTGATTAATATAACTCCAGGATTAATATTTCTAATAAATAAAACAATAATCATCAAAACAATCAAAACATAAAGCGGATAATATTGCCTAGTCTTTATATTTTTCTTATTTCTAAATACACACCAAATATTAAATAAAATTGTTAAAGCCCCAAAAATCATAACCATATCAGGTGCTGCTCCATAACTATATACATAAACACCATCACTATAATACTCTATTGGTAAAAGCACTAAAATAATAAATAAAATTGTATATATAGAGCCCAAAATAGCATTTACCTTCTTTTTAACAAATTTCTTATCTTTAAAAGTCACAAAAAACACATAACAAGTAAAGACAAAAAGCCAACTAAACATATATATAATAAATAATTTATTAAAAATAATACACATCAAGCCATTAAATGCTGAAGTTTTTTCATAAAAAGTAAAATAACAACAAGCAAGCTCATTTAAAAGACCATAAATATTCATACATACCATTAATTTATAAATCTTATTTTCAACATTATTAATCCTTTTCTTGTTAAAATATAAAATAGCAACCATAATACTATAAATCAAACTACATATAATAACTGATACCCCAATAACCATTATTTACGCCTCCTTATTACCTACATTATATCACGGTTAAAAGAAAAAAATAATGGAAAATCCACTATTTTTTAATTTTTTGACTATGTTTTGCCATCGCCTTTTCATTAGCATCTTTCTGCAATTTCTTAATATCTATTTTAGCAACCGGTGTTAAAGGCATTTTCTCTAAACACTCATAAGCGGCTGGCCACTTGAAATCAGGCAATTTTGACTCACAAAGTAATTGTAATCTATCCTCAATTTCATTAATATCGTTATATCCAGGTTTTAAAGTATAATAAACTTTCAATAATTGATCATTATCAATTTCAGGATTATCAAAACCAACAACCTTTACATCATCAATAGCTGGGTCTAATAAAATAATATCCTCAACTTCTTTAGGTGGTGTCTTAAATCCTGTATGTCTTGCGACAAACTCCTTTGACCTACCAACAATATAAACAACTCCATCTTCATCGACAAAACCGATATCGCCAGTATGAAGCCATACTCTACCATCATGTTCAATCAAAGTATTCTTAGTAGCCTCTTCATTGTTATAATAACCCTTCATAACATTAGGACCAGAAATGCATATCTCGCCAGTAAGTTCATCAGGTACATTATAACCCAAATTATTTGGAACATAAGGAAGTTCCTTATAACTAACACTACCATCCTCATTTTGAACTGTTCTAAAAGTTGAAACAATACACATAGGCATAGTTAAACCAGCAGATTGTGCCTTAGCATCTTTCTCATATCCAGGTGCTGAAGCCGCTCCGGCACATTCCGTTAAACCATAACCAACTCTTAAACAAGTAGGTCCATCGTGATCTTTCAAAAATTCATTAACTGTTTTTTCATGATTTACATTTATATTTTTACCACCTAATATAGGAGAATAAAAACCAGAAAAATCAATATCTTGTGCCTTAGGATCTTTTATTAACTCTGTATAGAAATTAGGTCCACCAGCCATATGATTAATAGGTTTACCCATTTTATTTCTTCTATTAAAAGCCTTTATCATACTTTCAATAGATGGTTGTGGTTCTAACACAGTCTCCATACCTTCAGCTAAAGGTAAATGAAGTCCATCAACAACACCAAAAGCAATAAAATCAGGCATTAAATCATACCAAGTATGTTCGCGTTTAAAATTAAACCCTGCATGCATACATTGGAATACGGCACCATTTATTGTATCATTAGTAAGCTCTACTAATTTGGGCTCACCAGTAGTTCCACCTGTACCAAGAGTTACTACTGTTCTATTTTGTTCATACTCAGGAAGTTTAAATTCTTGAACAACTTTGCCATCTTTAATAAATTGATTCCATTGAGTACATTTTTTAGCAAACTCTGTTTTTTTCATATTTTTAGCATTTTTAAGCAAATCTAAATTATTTAAAATAGCAAGCAAAGTAACTGAATTACTTGGCGAAATCATAATAAGCTCTTTACATGAAGTATTGTTTTTCACATTTTCTAAAGCATTATTAGTTGCCGTAGTTGCAATAACAAGTTCAGAATCAACCCTATTAATTGCATGTTCTAAATAATTTGCTGGATATCTTGGGTCAACTAAATTAGCCACCGCACCAATTCTACTTAAAGCATATATTAAATAAAATGTCTCAGGCTGAGTTGGTAACATTAATGTAACAAAATCGCCCTTTTTAACCCCATATTCTTTTAAAGCTTTAACAGTCTTATTAATATTATTAAAAAACTGCTTATAAGTTATCCTCGCACCTAAATAATCAAAAGCATAATTATCTAAGTAAAACTTATTATTCTTGTAGATAAAATCATAGATAGTCATCAAAGGTAGTTCACTTTCATTATAATGAAAATTTTTTTCGTGATTTCTATCAATAGATGGAAATCCTGTTTTTTTGTATACATCTAACTGCTCTTGTATATTATTATTCACAAATACATCCTCCTGTCCAATTTACAATATACAATTAAAATATAACATTTTCTTTTGTTTTTTACAATAATTTTAAATAAAAACAAACAAAAAAACGTGCATTTTTTGCCCGTTTTAACTTATTTTTGTAAAGTTTTAACTTTTTCTAATTGCTTTAACCTTTCTTTTTCTAAGTCCTTAACAATACTTTTATTAATAAAAATTTGATAATCAATATCTAAAATTTTAATCTTCTTAACAATATATGGTAAAGTATATCCAACCAAAAATCCACCTAAACCAGTAAAAAGTAAAGAATCAAATTTTGGCATATTAATTAAATTCATACCAGCCATACATCCAGCCGTACCACAAATCAAACTATGTGAAAGTTTAACTGGTTTTAATTTTATTTCTTTCTTTTTTTCTTCATAACTATTAATCAAATCTTTATTAGCCATAAGAAGCATATTTATTTGTTTTAAATTTTTCTTTCTCAATTAAATCACCTATCACGATATTATAAACGTTATCAAAGTAAAAATCAATCAAATTTATAAAAAACTATTGAAAGAAAATATTTATTTTGCTATAATTATTTTGTCACTTGGCGAGATAGCTCAGTTGGCTAGAGCATACGGTTCATACCCGTAGGGTCGAGGGTTCGAATCCCCCTCTCGCTACCAATTTTGATTATTTTACTAGGTTTTAAGCCTAGTTTTTTTATTGGGAATATCTAAACAGGTATTCCCATCTTTTTTATTTTAAGAATAAATGATAT
>CALVRS010000093.1 GCA_944358725.1 uncultured Bacilli bacterium | reverse complement strand
TGATAAATACAAAGTTATTCAAGATAAGAATTATGTTTCCGACTTTGATAAATTGTTAAATGAAACAAAACAGATAGAAAAAAATTAGTTTTATTATAAAAAGGTTAAACTTTCGCGTGTCAGGGTTTTAACGCCAACTCTTAATAAGAGTTTTAAATTTCAAAGTGACTGGCCTTATAATAATTCACAGGTTTATTTACTTCAAACACTTTTATCGGATATTCAAAATGATAGTGATAAAGAGTTTAAAGAAACAAGAGAAAATTACATTTTTACAACTAGTGTGAATTATCCAAACAATAGTGATTTAGTTAAACAAAAAATTTATTTTGATAAGAAACTTAATCCAACTAAGGTGGAGGTTTTAAATGAAAATGATGATGTTTTAATTAAGATGACTTTTAATAAAGTCGATTGGGATGCGAAATTTAAAGATAATTATTTTACGCTTGATAATAATATGCAAACAGCTAAAGTAGAAGAAGAGATTAGTAGTGTTAGTGAAATAGATTCTGAAATATATCCAATGTATATTCCAGAAAATACTAAGCTTGCTGATAAAGAAGTTATAGATTTAGAAAATGGTGAACGTATTATTATGACGTTTGAAGGAGATAATCCATTTATGCTTGTGCAGCAGACGGCATCAGTTAGTGACGAGGCGTTGATTGTATCGGTGCTTGGAGATCCTGTACAGATGGCAACTAGTGTGGCGGCTGTTTCTGATAATATGGTATCTTGGGTAAGTAATGGTATTGAGTATTATGTAGTGGCTGATAATATGAGTGAAAGCGAGCTTTTGAGTGTGGCTAATTCGGTATCAGTACTTCCGGTAAGTAAATAGGCTATTAATTAGCTTATTTTTCTTTAAAATTTGGGTAAAATGTGCTATAATGCTTTCAGGTGATTGAAATGGCAGAAAATAAGAAGAACGTTAAAAAGGGTAAGGCTAATAGTGAAGTAACTAGCAAAACTACTTCAAAGAATGTTAAACCAAAAAATACTAAAGTTTCATCAAAAACAAGTAATAATAAGAAAAACACAAAGATTGTTCAAAAGAGTACTAGTGATGAAAGTTTAAAGGAAAGTGTTTTGAAAGATGATTTAAAGACTAATAAAAATAACAAAGAGAAGAAAGAAAACTTAAATGCCTCTCGGCGTCAGCTTTATTATAACAATAATAATGAAACTGATGAGTTTTCTAAACTTTTAAAAATTGTTTTGATTGTTACGGCAATTATAGTGGTTTTTTATGGAGTGACGGTGGTAGTTACGAAAAAAGCTGAAGAGGCGGCTAAAGAAGCTCAAAAAGAGGAAACTAAGATTCAATATGATAGTATTATGATTGGTTCAATGCTTAATATTAATGGTAATTTTTATGTTTTAATAGAGGATAATGATGATATTCGTTTGAATGAGTATACAGTGATGATTCAAACTATTAAGGCAAATGATGATGCTCCAACTATATATACAGCTAGTTTAGATAGTGGTTTTAATAAAAATTATTTGAGTGATGAGACGAATTATGAATCTAATATGGAGAAGTTTAGAGTTAAGGGTACGACTTTAGTTAAGATTGAAGATCATAAAATTGCGGATGTGTATGATAATTATGATGATATTATTAAAAAGTTAAAAGAGTTAGATTAATACGAGTGTATACATTCGTATTTTTTTTAATTTTTAGTGTTTTTGTTTTTTGTTTTGTGTTATACTTTTATTAGTGTTTAAAGGGTGATATTTATGGATAGGAAAAAAAATGTAGTAAAAGATGATTGTGTGGATAAATTATCTAAGTCATTGGATATTAAAGTAAACAAACGGCAGAGTTTACCTACTTTTAAGACAAAAGAGGTTGTTTTTCTTTTACTTATTGTTGCTATGATTGGTTTGGTTATGGGAAGTGTTGTAACTTATAATGTTACTTTGAAAGGCGCTAGAGTAGATGATGAACTTCAAGAGTTTATTGAAAATTATGATTATGTTGTGGACAATTATTATGGTAATGTTGATAAGACCAAGTTAATTGATTCAGCTATAGCTGGTATGCTTAATGCTTTGGATGTTAATTCAGCTTATGTTGGAGATACTGATTCTAATTTTAGTATTTACTTAGAAGGAAAGTATAAAGGTGCTGGCATACAAGTTATGCTTGATGATGGAGAAATAATTATTTATAGTGTGTTTGAGGGAACCCCAGCAAGTTCGGCTGGTTTAAAACCTGGGGATATTATTGTTAAGATAAATAGTCAAAGTGTAAATGGTATGAGTTTAGAAGAGTTTTCTCAAATTGTTAAGGATCAAAAAGATAGTTTTACAATTACTTATAAAAGGGAAGGCAAAGAAAATATTGCAAAACTTAAAAATACAACAGTTGAACTTAAATCAGCATCTTCTGATATTATTACCCGAGATAATAAGAAGATTGGTTATATTCAGCTTACTATTTTTGCTAATAATAGTGATGAACAATTTAAAAATGAACTTGATAAGCTTGAAAAACAAAATATTGATGGTCTTATTATTGATTTGAGAGGAAATTCTGGGGGACATTTGACGACAGCTGAGAATATTATTTCAATGTTTTTAGATTCTTCACATCCTATTTATCAAATTAAATCTAAGGAGGGTCAAGATAAACATTATTCTAAGGGTGATAAAACTAAAGATTACAAAATTGCTGTTTTAGTTGACAGTTCTAGTGCGTCTGCTTCAGAGATAGTAGCATCAGCTTTGAAGGAACAATATGGTGCTGTTTTGGTTGGGGAAAATACTTTTGGTAAGGGAAGTGTTCAGGAGCTTCAAACTTTACCTGATGGAGAGCAATATAAACTTACAACGAAGTCTTGGCTTACTTCTAAAGGAAAGACTATTGAAAAGAAGGGTATTGAACCAGATTATGCACTTACTTTGAATAATGAATATTTTGAAGAACCATCTATAGAAAATGATAATCAATTACAAAAGGCGTTAGAGGTTATTTTTAACTAACTTTCTTGCCTTTTCTTTTTTTTAGGTGTTATAATGTATGAAGAGGTGCGATGTTTATGGATAAATTAAAAGTTGGCGATCATTTACAAATACAATGTTATAAGCATGATGGCAGTGTACATAGATGTTGGGATGAGGCTATTTTACTTGATATTAAAAAAGATTATATGGTTTTTGGTAATGAGAGAACTTTGGTGACAGAAGCTCAAGGCAATATATGGAGAACTAAAGAACCGGCTATTATGTATTTTTTTAAAGATCGCTGGTATAATATTATTGTACAGTTAAAGAAAAGCGGAGTTACTTATTATTGTAATATTGCAACTCCATATATTATTGAAGATAATACAATTAAATATATTGATTATGATTTGGATTTACGAATATTTCCAAATGGCAGTTTTAAAATTTTGGATAGACAAGAATATAAGTATCATAAGAAGAAGATGAATTATTCTGATGATTTAGATGTGGCTATTCGCAGTGCCCTTTCTGAACTTATTACATATTATCAATCTGCAGCTAGTATGTTTGATTTAGAGACAAATTTGAAGTATGGCGAGGAGTATCAAAGATTACGTAAAAAGTAATCATTTTTTTCTTTTTTGAACATATATTATAGAGGAAACAAAAAAAATTAAAAAAATTTGATTTTTTTGTTGACCGACACTATAAAAAGTGTTATATTATTTATGCATTCGACGAGAGTGGACAATTATTTTCAAAAAATATTAAGTTTTTTAAAAAAGTTGTTGACTTCTGTTTGCACTTCTGATATATTAAGTGAGTACTTT
>CALVRS010000092.1 GCA_944358725.1 uncultured Bacilli bacterium | reverse complement strand
TTATTCCCACATATGAAAAATAAAAGTGATTTGAAGTAGACCTATTTATTTTCATAAATAGGTTTTTACATCTTTTGACAGTGAAGTATGTTTTTATGTTTTTTTTAAATTAAAGATATTGTTTTTTTAAAAAAAGTATGTTATATTTAAATTGCTTAATAGGAGATAGTCACCAAATAAAGCACTAATAATTTTTAATCTGTGTATACTTATTATTGATTATTTTTAAGTAAGTTTTTAGTAATTTACGAGGCTAATTTACAAAATATAAATTATTTTGTTCATATTTTCTATCATTTATCAAGCTATTAAGCAATGCATGTGCATGTGGGCCTTGATGACAACTATCAATATATCTGTCAGTATACTGGTAGTTGAGTTACCACAGAAAAATAAGCTAGTTGACAGTAGCTTATTTTTTTTATGCAAAAAAACTAGAAGAAATTTAAAAAATGGGGTATACTTATTATAAGATACTAGATAATGCCGCGCATGCTATGACATAGTCTTCTTCATAGGATATGGAAACTAGTATTTGCGGTTTTAGTTCATTTTGAATAACAACATATGGTTTGCCATTATTATCATTTAGTATCTCAATAGTATTGAAATCGTGATTATATTTAGAAAGGGTTTTAAAAATAGCTTCTTTAGCGGCAAAGCGAGAGGCAAGATAAGCAATATCATTTCTTTTATGATATTCTTCAAGTTCTCTTTTACTAAAGCATTTAGTTAAAAAAGCAGGGGTAGTTTTTAGAAGATGTTTAACTTTATCAATTTTTAAAATATCACAGCCTATACCTTTAATCATTTTATATCACCTTTTTAAGTATAACACATTTTGATGGAAAGGAGAAAGAGTATGCGAGATGAAATATTAAAAAAGTTAATTGAAAAAACAGCTAAGGTAATGCGTGTTGATCCATCAACTTTGTCAGAAAACACTAATATTAAAAGAGATTTGAACTTAAAAAGTTTAGAGCTTGCAGGTATTATTTCTGAGTTTGAAGAAGAGTATGACTGTTATATCAAATATACTGAATTAATGCATGCTGAGACAATTGGACAAGCAGCAGATGAAATTGCAAAAATGGTTGAATAAATAAAGAAAGAAGGGGTTATATGGATGAAAACAAGATGGCTTTGCCAAAAGAATTACCAAAAAGGGAAGAAAAAATTAAAAAGATAACTTATCCTGATGGAAGTGTTTGTGATGTTATATTTTCAAAATTAACACAACCTATTCCTAAGGAAGAGTTTGAAAAGTTGCCACGTGAAGAGATGGCTAATTACTGCATTGAAGTGCCAGTAAATACGACAGAGTATTATGTTGATGATGAAGAGAAAATTATTTGTTTACAAGATCAGCCAGTTAAAATGCGTGATGGTGTGACTATTTATGCGGATATTTATATGCCAAAGACGGCTTTAAAGGATCCAGTTCCACTTATTATTAGTTGGTCGTTTTTTGGAAAACAGCCATGGCATCAACCGGTACAGATTTTTAGACCAATGGGTGTACCAACGGGAGCTGTTTCAAATGTTTGTAAATTTGAATCTTCAGATCCAATGTTTTGGTGTTACCAAGGTTATGCTGTAGCTAATGTCGATCCAAGAGGTATTGGAAATTCTGAAGGTGATCAAGTTCAATTTGGAACGCAAGAAGGAATGGATGGCTACGATTTTATCGAATGGGCAGCTCAGCAAAAATGGTGCTCTGGTAAAATCGGATTATTCGGAAATTCTGGTGTTGCCATGAGTCAATGGAGAATAGCTGCTGAAAAACCACCACATTTGACTTGTATTGCGCCTTGGGAGGCAACTGGTGACCAATACCGTGAGAGTTTAATGGAAGGCGGTATACCGGGACTTTTTGGAGGCTCAATTGTGGTAGCTGCACAAGGTAAAGGTTTTATTGATAATACTCTTGCTATGGCTAAAAAAGAGCCATATGTTACTAGCCCATATTGGCAAGATAAGATACCACATTATGAGAAAATTACAATACCTACTTATGTGACTTGTAATTGGAATCATTTCCATTTAAGAGGTTCATGGGAAGGATTTAATAAGATTAAATCTCGTAAAAAATGGATGAGATGTCATCAAGTGTTTGAATGGCCTGATACTTATAATCCAAAGTGGTTACAAGATTTAAAATTATTCTTTGATCGTTATTTGAAAGATATATATAATGGGTGGGAGTTAACTCCTAAGATTAGAATGGAGGTTATGGATGCTTTCGAATATCCATATCAAACAGGAAGACCAGAAGAGGAGTTCCCACTTGCAAGAACACAATATAAAAAATTATATTTGAATGCCGCAACTGGTAAACTTGGAGATGCACCAGTTAAAAATGAAGCGGAAGTTAGTTATGACGGACAAACAGGTTTAACGACTTTTGATTATACCTTTAGAAAAGATACAGAACTTACGGGTTATATGAAACTTCGTATGTGGGTTGAAGCTAGAGGCTATGATGATATGGATTTGTTTATTACAATTAAAAAGTTATCAACTAAAGATGAAGAACTTCCAGTTACAATTTTTGGAACAGAAAAACATCCTGGTGCTTGGGGTAAACTTAGAGTATCAGCTCGTCATTTAAATGAAGAAGAGTCAACTGAATATAAGCCAGTTTATACTTTTGACAGAACTGAGAAGTTAAAGAAAGGTGAGATTGTACCAGTTGATATTGAAATTTGGCCAATTAGTAGAATTTGGCATAAGGGTCAAAAATTACGTGTTCAAGTTGCCGGAAGATATATTAGAGATGAATGGTTTGAACCACTTGTATGGTTTGCGGACAATAAAGGAGAGCATGTTATTCATACAGGCGGAAAATATGATTCTTATTTATTAGTACCAGAGATTCCACCACGCTATGAAGATGGAGATTATATTTATAGATAATGTCTAAAACTTTGATGAATGAAATATTTGCTAAGGCTAAGGCTAATCCTAAAAGGGTGGCCTTTCCTGAGGCAAATAATTTAAAAATGCTTGAGGCTATGCAAGAGGTCTCAAATAATGGTTATGCTAAAGTTATTGTGGTTGGAAATGTAGATGAGGTAAAAAAATTAGTATTAGAAAATAAGATTGATGATTCTAGTTTTAAATATGTCGATAATTTAGATGAAGAATATAGCAATTTGGTACTTAAAAAGTATTTAGAACTTCCTAATATTATTTATGGAGAAAAATCTTTAGGAAGAAGAATGAAAGATCCGCTTTGTTTTGCCTTAATGATGGAGGCAATTGGCGATGTGGATGTTACTTTTGCTGGTATTAATAGTAGTACTGGCGAGATAATTTATGCGGCTCAGACAATTATTGGGCTTGAGGATAATTTAGATACGATCTCTAGTATTGGAATTGCCGAGATGCCTAATTATACTTTTTCTTATGGTAGTAATATAATTGCGGTAGGCGATTGTGCGGTTTGTCCTAATCCATCTGCTTCGGAGCTTGCAAGTATTGCGATTGCAGCTTGTGATACTATGCGGGCAGTTACAGGATATGAACCCAGATGTGCGATGCTTTCTTATTCGACTTGTGGTTCTGGTTCTGGTGAACTTGTCGATAAGGTGGTGTCAGCAATTAAAATTGCGAAGGAAAAAAGACCGGATTTAAAAATAGATGGCGAATTTCAACTTGATAGTGCTATTGTACCAGAGGTTGCTTCAAAGAAAGTAAAAAGAGAAAGCGATGTTGCTGGTCAAGCAAATATTTTGATATTTCCTGATTTGAACGCTGGAAATATTGGCGTAAAATTAATCCAAAGGTTTGCGGGTGCTGATGCTTATGGTCCTTTACTTCAAGGATTTAAGAAAATTTGTTGTGACTGTTCTAGAGGCGCTCCAGTATCTGAAATGGTCGGAAATATTGCTATTTCAGTAGTTAGAGCAGGTGAGAAGGAAAATGGCAAATAAATTTAGAGTTTTAGCAATAAATCCAGGAAGTACTAGTACTAAAATAGGACTTTTTGAAAATGACAAAGTTATTTTTAAAACTTCTATTGAACATACTTCTTCAGAATTAAAACCTTTTCCGGAAATTAAAGATCAATATGATTTTAGATTAAAGACGGTTATTAAAGCGTTAGATAAAGAGAATATTGATATTAATTCAATTGATGCTTTTGCTGGAAGGGGTGGTTCTTTAGAGCCATGTAGCGGCGGAACTTATATTATTAATGATTTGATGTATAAAAGTGCGAGCGAGATGAAAATTGTCAAACATCCGTCAGCTTTGGGTATTGTAATTGCTAAAAATTTGGGCGATAAATACAGTAAACCATCTTTTTGTGTAAATCCGCCAGATGTCGATGAATTTATCACAGTTGCTAGAATAACTGGTGTTCCTGGTGTTTACAGGGAATCTAGAATTCACGCTTTGAATCAAAAAGAAATTGCCATTAGATATGCAAAAAAGGTTAAGAAAAATTATAGTGATTTAAATTTGATTATCTGTCATTTAGGCGGTGGTATAAGCATTGCTGCTCATAGGAAAGGTAAAATGATTGATTGCAATGATATTGTAAATGGTGATGGTCCTATGACACCAAATAGATGTGGTTTTCTGCCAGCTAAGGCGGTTTTAAAGATGTGTGAAAAGTATACACCTTTAGAGATAAAAGGTTTTATCAGTAAAAATGGTGGACTTATAGCGCATCTTGGAACAAATGATATTAGAGAAGTACATAAAATGATAGATAAAGGAAATAAAAATGCTAAGATAATTTTAGATGCAATGATATATCAGATTATCAAGCAAATAGGTGCAATGTATGCTTGTTTAAAAGGTAATTGTTCAGCTATTATTTTAACAGGTGGGATTGCTAATGATAAATATGTGAAAGACCAAATTAGGTCTTACTGTAAAAATATGGCCAAAATTGTATCTATGCCAGGAGAATTTGAACTTGAAGCTTTAGCCGCTGGCACCATCCGTGTATTAAGTGGCCTAGAAAAACCAATGATTTATACAGGGGTTCCCGTTTTTAAATCGTTATAGGAGGAGATACTATGAAAAAAAATGATATAATTAAACAATTAGTTCCTGGCTTAGTTGTCGGATTTATTCTTGGATTTATTTTAATTACAATCGTCGGTGTTAATAAGGAAGATGAGGTTCCTAATTTGATTGGTGGAGTAATGAGCTGCGCTATTCCGATGCTTTTAAATGGTATAATTGTTTTAAAAGGTACAGCCAAAGTTTTGGATAGGAAGCTTTCTATTGGTAAGGCTTTTGTTAGAACTATTCCTTATATTATAATTGCAGCTATTATCGGTTTCTTATTTGCTTATGGAGTGTTGATGATGGCTTTAGATATTGATTTGAGAACTTTAAAACCAATGGAAAATACTTTAATATTTGCCACTTTAGGAGCAATCATATCAACAGTGTTAGCTTATTTTTCATTAAAAAGTTATGAAAAAAGTGTAAAATATACAAGAAGGGATAAATAAAAAGCTGAGTTCAGCTTTTTATTTTGAAGATATGAAACAAAAAATCATTGCTATTATGGGACTTAGTTTGTTTTTGCTTTCTTATATGGCAATAACACCGATAGTAGCTAATATTTACAGTAGTTTTCCAAGTGAAGATTTACAAAGTATTCAATTAGTTGTAACTTTGATTCCGCTTTTTTCGGTATTGACGATGTTTTCTTGTAATTTTTTAGCACGAAAAATAAGTATGAAGAATATTGGTAATATTGGTTTAGGCTTAATTGCTTTAGGTGGAGCTTTTACTTATATATTTCATATGCATATATGGCAGTTATATATATCTAGTATTTTGCTTGGCCTTGGTATAGGACTTGTCAATGTGATTAGTTCGACTTTAATATCTTATTATTTTGAAGGGGCTTTAAGATATAAGATTATGGGTTATCAGTCGGTATTTGTTTCTATTGGCGGTAGTTTATTTTCTTACTTTAGTGGGGCTTTAGCTAATATAAATTGGCTTTATTCTTATTTGTGTTTTTTATTTGCTTTAGTTTTTATTGTTATTAATTTAGCTTTTTTACCAAATGATAAGTTAAAAAAAGAAGATAAAAGTTTAGAAAAATTACCTGTGAGGATTTATGGCTTGGGGTTAATTTCAATTTTGTTTTTTATAAGTATTAATGTTTTTAATACGAGTATAGCATTATTTTTTGATGAACTTGGTTATAATTCTTCTTTATGTGGGTATGCTTCTTCACTTTATACTTTAATTGGTTTACTGGCTGGTTTTATTTTAAATAAGGTAGTTAAGATATTTAAAGAAAATACTTTGACGTTTGCTTCTTTTTTAGCAGTAATTGGTTTTTTCTTTATTGCAACTAAAAATATTGTTTTGATATTTCTAGGTTCTGCTTTATTGGGCTTTTCTTTTGCGACGAGAAATCCGGCAGGAATTACTTTTGCGGCTAATATGACATCTTTATCTAAGAGTGCTTTAGCTATTGCAATATTTAATGCATCTGGGCAATTTGGAGCTTTTCTATCGCCTTATGTTATTAATTTTTTAACTAATTTATTTGATGGAAGTTTAGTTACTTGTTTTATGGTCTCAGGTGTATTTATGTTTTTTGTGTTTGTTATTCATTTAATATTTAATCCTATAAAGAAGGAGGATTTAAAATGATCGTTAAAAGTAAAATAAATATGGCTTTAGAGAATATTTCATATATTTATACTCATAATAATAATGATAAATTAGTTATTTTACTTCATGGTTTTGGCTCAGATATGCATGAGAAGGGTAATTTTGATATTTTAGCTACGAAATTACTTGATAATAATATTGATAGTTTACGTTTTGATTATTTAGGTCATGGCATTTCTTCTGGAAAAACAGAAGATTTGACAATTGAAATTGCAATAAAAGAGGTTATGGCATTGCTTAAAAAATATCCTCATAAAAGTGTTAGTGTAGTTGGGGTTTCTTATGGTGGTGGACTTGCTTGTTTACTTACAGATTATTTGAAGATAGATAAACTTGTTTTATGGAGTCCACTTATTGATGCGAAGAATAATGTTCTTTATCCTCAAAATCATTTTTGTAAAGATTTTTTAGGAAAGGAGGCTCTTAAGAGTATTAAAGAAAAAGGATATGCAGTCTTTGGCGTTAGTGGAGTTAAGTTTAATATGAATATTTTTAACGATGCGGTTAAGTATGATGCGAAAGAGGCTCTTTTAAAGTTTAAAGGAAAGACGTTAATTTTTCATGGCGATTTAGATATTGTGGTACCTTATAAACAGTCGCTTTCTTTAAAGAGTAAAAATATTTCAGTAAATATTATAGAGGGAGCTGTTCATGCTTTTTATGATAAAAATGCGGATGAGGTTATAGACAAGACAGTTAGTTTTTTGAAATGATTATTTGACGTTTTTTAGTAAAGCATATTTTAAATATGTTTTTCTTTTCGATTAAAATGATATATAATTAGTATAGAAAGAGGGAATATGATGAGAAAAGATGCTTTTACTTTAGCAGAGTTACTTGCAGTTATTGCTATTTTATCGATAGTTTTTTTGATAACGATGCCAACTATTTTTAATGTTATTAATGATTCTAAAAAAAATACTTTTACAAGGAGTGTTGAAGAAGTTCAAAATGTAGCTATTTTAGATTATAATGAATATGCGCGAGGTGGAGAGGTTATTTATAAATATGAAGAAGGTAAGCTTTTATGTATGGGATGTGATGCAGGAAGTGATTTGGAGTTAGATTTTTCTGGCGATATTGAAGATGGTAGTGGTAGTTTAACTGTATTTAATGGAGAAGTTTTGAATTTAAGTTTTGAAAATGCACAATTTAAGGCTAGTTTAAAAGATGGTAAGGTTGAGACTTTAAAAAAAGAGTAATAAAAAAATTATCCCTTAATATAATTTATTAGAAATACATTAGGAGGGATAATGATGATTAATAAAAGAAGCTTATGGTTTTTGACTTTATTTAGTTTGATTTTAGTACTTAGTGTTTATTATATTACGATGCCTAGTGAACTTTTTATGAAGGAAGATGAACAAACTGAGACGGTATCAGCTACGGCCGAAAACGAGGAGAGTGCGGAGTTAGTCGCTTTAAGGGTGGAGTCTGAAGAGAAGATGCTGGATGAGATAACGGAACTTAAGAAGATTTTGACTGATTCTAATGCTACTAGTGAGGAAAAAAATGCGGCGTTTGAAAAAATGCAGAAGCTTAATAAAAATAGAGGTATGGAGGAGAGTTTAGAAAATAAAATACAAAATGAGTTTAATTTAAAATCATTTGTCAGTATTGATGAGACGAATGTGGCTGTTACGGTAGACAGTAAAAAGCATGATAAGAAATTAGCTAATGATATAATGAGATCGGTGCAGGAGGAGTTTGAAAATATGGTATCGGTGTCAGTTAAGTTTCAAAAATAACTTTCTTTTGGGAAAGTTTTTTTGGGCTTTTTTATTTTCACTTTGTTTCTTTTTATGCATACAATAATATGAATAAATATAAACCATCCCGCCTTAGGAAAGTGAGGAGTATATGAAAAAGGAAATTTTAACTAAAAGAGAGCGTGAGATTTTTGAGTTATTAATTCAAAATTATGGGACTAATGAAATCGCCGATATTTTAAAGATAAGCGATAAGACGGTTAGAAACCATATTTCTAATGCGATGCAAAAACTTGGAGTCAAAGGCCGTGCGGGAGCAGTAGTTGAGTTACTTCGTCTTGGTGAGATTTCATTATAGGTCATATTAATGGCCTTTTTTTCATATCTTTTAAATAGGTGATGTTATGCTTAAGAGAATATCGATAAGAAAAATTATTCTTTCTTCTTTAGCACTTTTTGCAATGTTTTTAATTTACATTATTCCGGCTAATGATAAGAGTTTGGATATTAAAGAAGAACTTGAATATGTAAATACGAATGTTGAGAGTTCACCGATATTTTTGATGGATAAAAATAGTTATGTGGCTTTAACGAGTGTGGCTTTAAGTAGTGAAAATGTTATTAATAAAGCTCGAGAGCTGATAAAAATTTTGACTATTGGTGGTATGGATAGTAAAATTCCTAGTGGTTTTAGTGCGATAATTCCTCCTAATACAGAAGTTTTAAATTTGAGTTTTGAAAATGGGGTTTTAAAAGTTGATTTTTCTAAGGATTTACTTAATGTATCTGAAGATTTAGAAGAAAGACTTGTAGAGTCGATTGTCTATACGCTGACTTCTTTAGAAAATGTTGATAGGGTTATTATTTATGTCGAAGGTGATATTTTGACAAAGTTACCAAAGACAAAAATTAATTTACCTCCAGCTTTAGATAAGACTTTTGGCATTAATAAGGAGTTTGATTTGACTAGTACAAAGAATATTACAGATGTGACAATTTATTATATTTATCAAATAAATGATAATTATTATTATGTTCCGGTTACTAAATATGTCAATGATACGAGGGATAAGGCGAGTATTGTTATTGATGAGCTTGCAAAGAATTTTGATTTTAATAAAAATTTGATGAGTTTTTTAAACGAAGGTACGCAGCTTGTTTCGTCAAATATAAAAGATGGGAAGATGCTTTTAAATTTTAATGGGGATATTTTAAATAATAGTATTAGTGGTGATATTTCAAAGGAAATTTTAGATACTATTTCGCTTTCGATGGGAGCTAATTATGAAGTTAGTGAAGTTGTTTTTTATGTTGGCGACAGAAAGCTTTATAATGTGGAGACAAGCTGAGTGTAAATGGACTATATGTGACTTCTTTTTTATTTGTTTATGTGCTAAAATTAAAATGGTGATAATAATTGAAAGCATATACAAAAAGTATTTTGGAGTTATTTAAAGAATTAAAAACTGATGAGAAAGGACTTACTTTAGAGGAAGCTTCTAAAAGACTTACTCTTAATGGTAAAAATGTTTTAATTTCAAAGAAGAAAATTTCTATTTTTAAGATGATTTTAGAGCAGCTTACAGATAAAATGATTATTATTTTATTTGTTGCGGCTTTTTTATCATTTATTTTAGGAGAAAAAGCTGAAGGTGTTGTTATTTTAATTATTATAGTTATTAATGCAGTTATTAGTATTATTCAAGAAAAAAAGGCAGCTGATGCGGTTTTAGCTTTAAAAAATATGAATGCACCGATGGCTAATGTTATTAGAGATGGTGAGATGAAGGTTATTCCGTCTGCTGATTTAGTGGTTGGCGATATAGTTTATTTAGAGGCTGGTGGGATAGTGCCGGCAGATGTTAGGCTTACTAATGATAATGGACTTTTGATTGATGAGTCAGCTTTGACTGGAGAAAGCGAGGCGGTAGCTAAGGATGCTAATGCTGTTTTGAAGGAAGATGTTCCTTTAGGCGACCGAGTTAATATGGCTTTTTCAAGTACGATTATTAATTATGGTACGGGATATGGCGTAGTGGTTTCGACTGGTATGGATACAGAAGTTGGAAAGATTGCTCATATGCTTGATAATACTGACGAGCTTGAGACTCCACTTAAAAGAAAGTTAGAGGTAGTTGGTAAAGTTCTTAGTATTGTGGGGATAATAGTTAGTGTTTTGATTTTTATTATTGGTTTTATATATGGTAAGGATGTTATTTCATTACTTATGATTTCAATTTCTTTAGCTATTTCAGTAATTCCTGAAGGGCTGCCAGCAACGGCGACAATTGTGATGGCTTTGGGTGTTCAAAGGATGGCTTTAAAAAAGGCCTTGGTTAAGAAGCTTCCAGCGGTGGAGACTTTAGGTAGTGCGAGCGTGATATGTAGTGATAAAACAGGGACGCTTACGCAAAATAAAATGACGGTGGTTAAGACTTTATTTTATGATGAGCTTATTTTGGAAAAAAGTGGTAATATACCGACTAATTTTTTGATGGGGTGCAAGCTTTGTAACAATGCCTCTTTAGGTGATAAGGTGGTTGGAGAGGCTACTGAGGTGGCTCTTTTGGAGTTTGTGCGTAAGGAAAATGCTGATTTATTTGAGAAAAAATATAAGCGGGTTTTTGAACAGCCATTTGATTCTATAAGAAAGAGGATGACGACAGTTTATGAGATTGATGGCAAGTATGAGTGTTATACGAAAGGGGCAATGGATGAGCTTTTAGATTTATGTCCTTATATTTTGAAAGATGGTAAGACCTTAGAATTTACTTCGGATATGAAGACTAAGATTTTAAGTAAAAGTGAGGAGTTATCGGCAGAGGCTTACCGTATTTTAGGATTTGCCAGTAAGTCTATTGATTATATTCCAAAAGAGGGAGATAATGTAGAAAATGGTTTGATTTTTATTGGATTATCTTGTATGATTGATCCACCTAGAGAGGATGTTAAAAAGGCTATTAAGGCTTTTAAAGATGCGGGTATTAAGGTGGTTATGATTACTGGTGACCACAGGCTTACGGCAAAGGCTATTGCTTTTGATCTTGGAATTTATCAGGATGGCGATAGTGTGATGACGGGCGATGAGCTTGATAAGATTAGTGATAAGGATCTAGCACTTAAAGTTCCTAAGGTTAGCGTTTTTGCAAGGGTGGCACCGGAAGATAAGCTTAGGATTGTTGGAGCTTTTAAGGCCAATGGCGAGGTTTGCGCGATGACTGGTGATGGGGTTAATGATGCTCCGGCTTTGAAGGCGGCGGATATTGGCGTTGCAATGGGTAAGGTTGGTATGGATGTGGCTAAGGAAGCGGCGGATATGTTGCTTTTGGATGATAATTTTACGACGATTTTAGTGGCGGTTAAGGAAGGACGCCGTGTTTACAGCAATATTCAAAAGGTAATTCAGTTTTTACTTTCGGGTAATATTGCGGAAGTTTTAGTGGTTTTCTTTTCGACGCTATTTAATTTATCGGTACCTATTTTAGCGGTGCATATTTTATTTATTAATTTGGTGACGGATACTTTACCAGCTTTAGCGCTTGGAGTAGATCCAGAAAATCCTGATGATATGAAGAGGCGGCCTGTTAAGGAAGGCAGTTTATTTGAAAAGGGTTTAGTTACTAGAGTGATTTTTTATGGAGGTTTGATTGCAATTATTTCGCTTGCAGCTTATTTGATTGGTGCTAGGAGTAGTTTTGAAAGTGGTATGACGATGGCTTTTTTGGTTTTATGTTTATCACAGATTGTTCATGCGCTTAATCAGCATTCTTCTACTTTATCGGTATTTTCTTCTTCACATCCTAAAAATAAATATCTTTATTTGGCGATGGTTATTTCGCTTTTGATACTTTTATTTGTGGTGTTTGTACCACCAGTAGCTAATTTCTTTTCTTTGGTTAGTTTAAGTTTTAGCGAGTGGGTAATTGTTATTTTACTATCGCTTACCCCACTAGTTGTGGTAGAAATATTTAAGCTTATTCGAAATATTTGATATGTTTTGTTAAATAGGGTATAATTAACAGAGAATAGGGGGAGGATTATGGAAAATATATCTAGAAAAATAGAGCTTATAGATAAGTATTTTAGGGCGGCTAATTATTTATCGGCTGGTCAGCTTTATTTACTTGATAATCCACTTTTGAAGCGAAAATTAGAGAAAAGTGATTTAAAGAAAAAGATTGTTGGACACTGGGGAACGGTACCAGCGCAGAATTTTATTTATGCACATTTGAATAGACTTATTAAGGATCATGGACTTAATATGATATATATATCTGGGCCTGGTCATGGAGGTAATGCGCCTCTTGCGAATGTATATTTAGAGGGAACATATAGTGAAATTTATCCTGATATTACGATGGATGAAGCGGGACTTAAGAAGTTTTTTAAGCAGTTTTCATTTCCTGGTGGTGTACCTAGCCATGCAGCGCCAGAGACGCCAGGATCTATTAATGAGGGTGGAGAACTTGGTTATTCTTTAGCTCATGCTTTTGGTGCGGCTTTGGATAATCCTGATTTGATTGTGGCTACAGTGATTGGCGATGGGGAGGCGGAGACTGGTCCACTTGCAACTTCATGGCATGGAGGAAAGTTTTTAAATCCTAAAACTGATGGTATGGTTTTACCTATTTTGAATTTAAATGGTTATAAGATTAGTAATCCTTCGATATTTAGCCGAATGAGTGAGAAAGAGCTTGGTAGTTATTTTTCTGGACTGGGTTGGCATCCTTATTTAGTTGAAGGCGATGATATTACAGTTTTACATAAGAAGATGTATTTTACTTTAGAAAAGATTTTAGAAGAGATTAAGGAAATTAAGATGGGCAAGTTTAAGGGTAAGGTTATTTATCCTATGATTATTTTGAAAACTCCTAAGGGTTTTACTGGACCTAAGGTGGTTGATGGTAAACAAATTGAGGGGACATTTAGAGCACATCAAGTTCCTGTTTCGGTAGATACAGATGAGCATATAGAAATTTTGGAGTCTTGGCTTAGAAGTTATAAATTATCTGAACTTTTTGATAGTTTTGGACATTTGAATGAGGATATTTATGAAATTATTCCAAGTGGCCGTGGGCGTATGGGCGCTAATCCGAATGCGAATGGCGGATTACTTAGGAGAATTATAAAGTTACCTGATGTTTTGGAGTATGAGGTTAAGTTTAAGGAAAGAGGCTCTTTAATGGCTCAAGATACACTTGAACTTAGCAAGTATATTAGAGATGTTTACAAGTTAAATGATAATTTTAGGTTATTTTGTCCAGATGAGGCGATGAGTAACCGACTTTATGAAATTTTTAAGGCGACTAATCGTGACTGGCAAGAGGATATTTATGATACAGATGAGTATTTGAGTAAGGATGGTAGAATTATCGATAGTTTTTTATCGGAACATTTTTGCGAAGGTGTGCTTGAAGGATATTTGCTTACTGGTCGGCATGGAGTTTTTGTGAGCTATGAGGCTTTTATTAGGGTTATTGATTCGATGGCTGGTCAGCACGCTAAGTGGTTAAAGGTTTGTCAGAATTTGAAGTTTAGACGGGATATTTCTTCTTTGAATTATGTACTTACTTCGAATGTTTGGCAGCAGGATCATAATGGATATACGCATCAAGATCCTGGATTTTTAAATCACATGGCTAATAAGAAAGATAGTATTGTAAGGATGTATTTGCCTTTTGATGCGAATAGTTTACTTGTATGTTTTGATGAGTGTATGAAGAGTAAAAATAAGATTAATATTATGGTAGCATCTAAACATCCTACTCGTCAGTGGATTAGTATTAATGAGGCTAAAGAGGAATTTAAAAAAGGTTTAGCTATTTGGTCTTGGGCAAGTGATGAGGGAGAGCCTGATATTGTAATGTGCGCTATTGGAGATACTCCAACTTTAGAGATGCTTGCGGCGAGAAAAATTTTGAAGGAGTATTTTCCAAAGATTAATATTCGTTTTATTAATGTTTTGGATTTGATGTGTTTGAAGAGTTCTTTAGAGTATTCTAAGTCGCTTAGTGATGTAGAGTTTGATGAGTATTTTACTACCAGCAAACCAGTTATTATGACTTTTCATGGTTATCCTTCTTTGATTTATGAATTTCTTTATTTTAGACATAACCGAAATATTGTTGTTCACGGTTATGAAGAAGAAGGGACGATTACGACGCCTTTTGATATGAGGGTTTTAAATGAGATTGACCGCTTTCATTTGGTTATATCGGCAATTTCTAGTTTGAATTTAGGCACTTTAGGTGATGAGGTTATTTCTCAGATGGAGCGGATGCTTAAAAAACATTATGATTATATTAGAGAATATGGCGAAGATATGCCTGAAGTGACTGATTTTAAATTTTAGTTTATAAGCGCTTGTTTAAGCGTTTTTTGTTTGAATTTTGCGTTTTTTCGTATATAATATAGTTGGTGATTGAAATGGGTTTTAAGGAAAGATATAAGTTAGTTTATCATTATAGAAAAGGCGGATCACATGAATTTTCTTATGACATGGGTAATGGAAAGGTTAGAGATAGATTTTATTTAACAGAGATTGATGTTTTTACTTCTAATTTTGCTGATGATGAGGAACTTTCACGAGGTCTTAATTTGCTTTCAAATGTTTATAATGATGGTTATTTTACGATTGAGTACAGAACTAATGGAGTTTTAAAGACAATGGAGCTTGTTTTTAAGGATATGCCTTTTGTTAGAAAGTTAGCTTTGGATAATATTAGAAAGGCAACTTTAGCTAAAAAAGATATTACTTTTTATATGAGAGAGTTTTTGAGAGATATAAATAAGGATCCTTCGTTTTTAAAATTTATTTTTGAGAAAAGATATACAAATAGTTTTTTTAGGAATGCTTTGAATTATTATTTAACTCTTAAAAATTCTGATGATAAAGATGCCCAAGGAGCTTTATGGCAAGCTGAGGCTTCTCTTTGCAGAGAATTTTGCCGTTATAAGACGATTAGAGGACTTGAAATTGGAAGGCGTAATTATGAGCTTATTAAGCAAAATAAGAATGTTCCTTCTTTTCCTAATGCAATTAGTGTTAGTGAGAGGGCTAGAATAGAATATGAATTAAATCATCCAAAGAAAAAGAAGAAAAGTGATATTTTGAGTAATCAAATGCCTTTGTTTGACGCTAATGAATATACCGATGAGAGTTTAAAAAAGGGAAGGACTAGGAGATAGTTCTTTTCATATTTTTTGGGGATTTTTCTTTTCTTATGAGTGATATTTGTAGATGATATGTATATTATTATATGATATACTTAAAGAGTGTTAGGAGCGTGATTTTATGAAAAAAGAAATTTTTAAAGGTGTAGGAACGGCTATTGCGACACCTTTTGACACTAATGGTGTTAATTTAGAAGCTTTTGGAAAGCTACTTGAAGATCAGATTGCATCTGGTGTTCATGCGGTTATTGTTTTAGGTACTACTGGTGAGTCAGCAACTATGACGGAAGATGAGCGAAACAGTTTGATTAAATATGCGATTGATAAGAGTGCGAAGAGGATTAAAGTGATTGTGGGAACTGGAAGTAATAATACTATGAGCGCTATTAAAATGAGTAAAGCAGCAGAAGAGTTTGGGGCAGATGGTTTACTTATAGTTACGCCTTATTATAATAAAGCTACTCAAGAAGGACTGGTTGCTCATTATAAAGCGATAGCTGATTGTGTTAATATCCCAATTATTTTATATAATGTTCCTTCTAGGACAGGGGTTAATATTTTACCGGAGACTTGTTTAGAACTTTCAAAGATTGAAAATATTGTTGGTATTAAAGAGGCTAGCGGTAATATTTCACAGGTGGCTAAGATTGCGAGTTTATGTGACGATAATTTTGCTATTTATTCAGGAAATGATGATCAAGTGATTCCTATTTTATCTTTAGGTGGTAAAGGCGTTATATCAGTGCTTTCTAATGTAATGCCGGATTATACGGTAAAGATGCTTGATAGTTTTTGGAGCGGAGATTTTAAAAAGGCTAAAGATATGCAAGTTTCAGCTATGGATATGATTGATGCTTTATTTTGTGAGGTAAATCCTATTCCGGTTAAGTATGTTTTAAATGAAATGGGATATGATTTTGGCAAACCAAGACTTCCTTTGACGGAACTTTCTTTGAAAAATAAAGATAAGGTGGATAAGGTTATAAAGAAGTATATTAAAAAGTAAATGATTTTTATGTCATTTACTTTTTTTCAGGACTGTCAAATAATTTTTTTATGTCAATTTTTAAGGCATCGGCTATTCTACCAATTATGACTAGTGTAAAGTATTTGTATGGTTTGGCACTTTCAATTTGTGAGATATAGTGCATACTAACACCTATTCTATCGGCTAGTTCTTGCTGGGTTATACCCGCAAGTTTGCGATATTTTTTTATGTTTTGTCTTACAATGTTGTAATAATAGTAATCTTCATGAAATTTTATTTCATTATCCATTTGTTATCACCTAATTATATTATTTCAAACTGTCAGTGATAATTATATGCGCCAGTAGTTCGAATTTGTGATATAATGTAACTGACAGTACGAATTTGTGATTAGAAATGGAGTGAAAATAATGAAAGAAAAAATTAAGAAAGTGTTAAAAAATAGGATATTTATATTTGTTATGTCAGCAATTTTATTTAGTGTAGTAGGAGTATCAGCAGCAACATATTTTGAAAGTGGAGCAGTTACTTATGATAACACCGAAAGTGGTCTTACTTCTACAAATGTACAAGGGGCAATAGACGAGCTTTATAATGCGTGTGAACCAAAAAAAGAAATAATAATGGGTTTTATACCAGCAGATTCTGAAGGTATTTACAAAGATTCATTTGATAATATTAGATATTATGGGGCAAATCCTAATAATTATATAAGCTTCAATAATGAACTTTGGAGAATTATTGGTGTGTTTGATGGACAAGCTAAAATTATTATAAAAGAAAGTATAGGTTATAGAGCCTGGGCATCAAATGGAAACAATAATTGGAATAATTCGGATTTAAAAAGTTATTTAAATGGAGCATATTATAATAGTATAGATGAACCATTTAAAAATATGATATCAAAAGAAACATTTTTTCTAGGCGGTTTTCCATATAACCAAACAGCATTACTTTCATATAATTTTTATTTATTTGAAAGAGGAAAAATCGCTGGTTACCAAGTCACAACAAGTGGCAACCCAACAAGTATAGAACAATATATAGGCTTAATGTATCCAAGTGATTATGGATATGCCGCAGGAGAAAGTTGTTTATCAACACCGCTTAGTTATTTTTCAAATAGTTGTAAAAATAGTGATTATTTATTTATTGGAAGAAACGAATGGACACAAATGCCAGATACAATGTATTCATATTCTGCCGTTTATATAAGTACAACAGGACAATTACTTTCAGCTGTTGCTCCTTCAGTAGGTAGTAATTATAGTGTTCGTCCAACCCTTTATCTTTCATCAGATGTACAAATCACAGGAGGAGCAGGAACTGAGTCAAATCCTTATACCTTGGGTTAAGTATAAAATAGTTATCAGTAATTATAGATAATACACTATTGAATAATGTTTATAATTTAGTATAAAAAGATATTCAAAAAAAGACACAAACTCCTGAATTTTGTGTCTTTTTTGATGTAGTAAATATTATTTAATAATTATAGTTTCTTTATTTTAATAAAGTTATACGAGGCATAGTTACTCTCAATAAATTAAGATGCCATTATGTTTGTTTTTGTATTGTGTAAAGAATGGTTTCTTTAAAGGGGAAAGTTGTTTTTTCTTTGAAAAATGTGATATACTTAATAATAGGTGATGATATGGACTTTATTTATAAGTTTTTAGATTACCTAAAGTATGAAAGAGGTTTTTCTGATTATACGATTAAAAGTTATGATACTGATTTAAGAGAGTTTTACGCTTTTACTGGTGACAATGTTAATATTGAAATTGTTAGAGATTATTTACGCAAGTTATATGAAGAAAGATACAGTGCTAGAACAATTTCTAGAAAGGTAAGCTCACTTAAGAGTTATTTTAAATATTTGGAAAGCGAAGGAATTATTAAAGATAATTTTATGAGGCTTATTAGTAATCCTAAAATACCAAAAACTTTACCTAATTATTTAAATTATGATGATTTAGAAAAATTGCTTAATTTTCCTGATCTTGAAAATAAGTATGGTTTAAGGGATGCTTTAATTTTAGAGCTGCTTTATTCTACTGGAGTTAGAGTTAGTGAACTTGCTAATACGAAAATTTCTGATATGAATTTTAAAGAGCGATGGATACTTGTTTTTGGTAAAGGTTCTAAGGAAAGATATGTTTATTATGGTAGTCGGTGCGCTAATTTACTAAAAAGATATTTAAGTTTAGATCATAGAGAAAGTCCTTATTTACTTATTGGTAAGAAATCTGATAAGTTAAATGAAAGAGAAATTAGGGCGATTGTGACTAATACGGCTAAAAAAGCAGGACTTGCGGTACATGTTTCTCCACATACTTTAAGGCATACTTATGCGACACATATGCTTAATGAAGGTGCAGATTTGAAAAGTGTTGGAGATTTACTTGGACATGAGAGTTTATCAACGACACAGATATATACGCATGTATCTAATGAGAGGCTTAGACAGGTTTATTTAAAAGCTCATCCTAGGGCTTATAAGAATTAAAAGGGGGCAATTTATATGGAAAAGTATGTATATTTGTTTGATGAAGGTAATAAAGATTTAAGAGAGTTGCTTGGTGGTAAGGGGGCTAATTTAGCAGAGATGACTAATATGGGGCTTCCGGTTCCTTATGGCCTTACTGTAACTACTGAAGCTTGCAGGTTATATTTTAAGGAAAATCAGTGTTTAAATGAGAATATTCAAAAGCAAATATTAAAAGGTATAAAAAAGATTGAGGAGAAAACTGGTAAAGTTTTAGGAGATGCTGAAAGCCCACTTTTACTTTCAGTTAGAAGTGGATCGCCTATAAGTATGCCTGGAATGATGGATACTATTTTAAATTTGGGTTTAAATGATAAGATTGCGACGGCTTTGTCTAATGATGAGGCTAGCCGAAGATTTATATATGATTCTTATAGAAGACTTATTATGATGTTTGCTGATGTGGTTAAGGGTAAAGGCAAGGAAGAGTTTGAAGATTATTTGACTAAATATAAAGAGAAAAAAGGAGTTTCTAGTGATTTGGATCTGACGGCTTTAGATATGGTTCAATTAACGGAGGCTTTTAAAAAAATTTATAGGAAGTTAGTTAGGGAGAATTTTCCTGATGAACCGTTACTTCAGCTTATGCAGGCGATTACAGCAGTATTTAGGTCTTGGAATAACAACCGAGCTATTGTTTATAGACAGATGAATAATATTTCTGATAGTTTAGGTACGGCTGTTAATGTGCAAGAGATGGTATATGGAAATTTAAGCGAGTCTTCTTTGACGGGTGTTGTTTTTTCTCGTAATCCTGCTAATGGTGAGGATAGGCTTTATGGCGAGTTTTTGATTAAGGCACAAGGTGAGGATATTGTTTCTGGTGTTAGGACGCCTATTTCAATTGATAGACTAGAGGCAGAAAGGCCAAAAATATATGAAGAGTTAAAGGGCTACAGTAAGCTTTTAGAAAGACATTATAAGGATATGCAGGATATGGAGTTTACGGTTGAAGATGGTAAGCTTTATATGCTTCAAACACGATGTGGCAAGAGAACTCCGGCTGCAGCTTTAAAGATTGCGATGGATATGGTTTCGGAAGGACTTATTACAGATAAAGCGGGTTTAATGAGATTAAATCCTGATGATATTAGCGCTACGTTACATAAGAGTTTTGATGAGAAGGAGCTTTCACATAAAAAACCAATTACACGTGGACTTCCTGCTTCTCCAGGAGCTGTTTCTGGGCAGATTTGTTTTAGTTTAGAAAAAGTTAAAGAAAAATATAATAAGAATATTTCAGTTATTTTAGTTAGAGAAGAAACTTCTCCTGAAGATATTGAAGCGATGAAATATGCGAGTGGTATTTTAACGGTTCGTGGTGGTATGACTTCACATGCGGCAGTTGTGGCACGTGGACTTGGCAAGTGCTGTATTAGTGGTTGTGGCGATATTTTTGTTGATGCTTTGGGTGGCAAAATGACTGTCCATGGTATGAGCTTTCAAGAAGGTAGTTATTTATCTTTAGATGGTTCAACTGGTAATGTTTACGAAGGCGAGATGGCGGTTTGTGACATTAGTTTGAGTAGTGAACTTTTGAAGATGATTGAGCTTGCTAAAAAGTATAAACGTTTAGGGGTTAGAGCTAATGCTGATTTAGCTTCTGATGCTAAAGTTGCTTTTGAATTTGGGGCTGAAGGTATTGGTTTATGCCGAAGTGAACACATGTTTTTTGAAAAAAATAAAATTTTTGCAATTAGAAAAATGATATTATCTATGACTGATAAAGAACGTGATGAAGCATTATCTGTACTTTTGGGTATGCAAATGAAGGATTTTGAGGAATTGTTTAAAGTGGCAGATGGCAGTGTAGTTACGATTAGATATTTGGATCCACCTTTACATGAGTTTTTACCAAAAACTGAAGAGGAAGTGCGTGATCTTGCTCATGGGTTGAAAGTTAGTGTTGATGAGGTTTATAAGAAAATTGATTCGCTTAAAGAGTTTAATCCGATGATGGGATTTAGAGGATGCCGACTTTCAATTGTGTATCCAGAGATTATGGTTATGCAGACAACGGCTATATTTAAAGCAGCTATGCGGGTTCAAAGGCATGGTATTAAGGTTAGACCAGAGATTATGATACCGCTTATTGGTGATGTGAATGAACTTGATTATTTAAAGAAAATTATTTTAGATGTTATATCTCAGATAGATAAACATGGGGAGATTAATTATAAGATTGGAACAATGATTGAAGTGCCGCGAAGTGTTACACAAGCTTCGCAGTTAGCTAAAAAGGTTGATTTCTTTAGTTTTGGCACTAATGATTTAACACAAATGACTTTTGGTTTTTCAAGAGATGATGCTGCTACTTTTATTGATGATTATTATCAGAAGGGTATTTTGAAATTTGATCCATTTAAGACGATTGATAAGGAAGGCGTTGGTAAATTGATGATGGTGGCTTTGAAACTTGCAAGGGAGTCTAATGATAATATTGAACTTGGTGTTTGTGGAGAGCATGGTGGAGATAGTGAGAGCATTAAGTTTTTTGATAAGTTAGGTCTTGATTATGTTTCATGTTCATCTTACCGCGTTCCATCGGCAATTTTGGCGGCTGCGCAAGTAGAAATTGCCAAAAATTAGTTTTGGAAACTTTATTTATAAAATAGAGTTTTCTTTTTATGCTATAATATTCTTAGTTTTAAGGCAGGTGGTTTTATGAAACTTGATGATGTTTTATTTATTGACAGTTTACCTAAGCTTGATTTACATGGTTTTGATAGAGATAGTGCGCGCGTTGCTATTAATGATTTTATTTTAGATAATAAAAAGATGGGAAATGAGATTTTTGTTATTGTTCATGGGATTGGTGCAGGTATTATGCGAGAGGTATGTATTAATACGCTTAACCTTAATAAGTCTGTGTTGGAGTTTAAAAGTGCATATAATAATAGAGGGTGTATGCTTGTACAAATAAGGCTTTAAGTTTGTTTTGAGTATTCTTTTTTCTTACCTTTTTGCTTGACTTTTATCTATGGCTGTGTTATTATATCTTTCATATCTGAAAGGGGAGAAGGATATGTACGTTGAAGATGACGATAGACGTGAGACTTTAAAAAGTGTTTTCTTTAAAATTGTCTTAGTTGTTTTATTAATATTTGTTCTTATGATGTTATTTCCGACTAAGGGGTTTGTAACTAATTATGTTGATGAGAAGGTAAAAGAGACTAAGGGTAGCGATAATTTTAATAACAATTTATTAGCTATGGCTACAGCTGGAAGTGGTTATTTTACTTCTTCAAGATTACCTAAGGAAACTGGAGATACAGTTAAAATGACTTTAGGTGAGATGTATGAAAATAAATTACTTGTTAAATTTACAGATAGTAATAATAGAACATGTAACAATAATAAATCTTATTTAGAGGTTAGTAAAGATGAAAATGAATATACTATGAAAGTTAATTTATCTTGCTCTGATAAGGAAGATTATATTATGCTTCATATGGGATTAGATGGTAGTTCGTTTCCCAGTACCAGCACCGCAAGGTGCGAGTTCGTAAAAAATCTTGACGATACTTGGTCATATGGAGATTGGTCAAGTTGGAGTACTACAAAGGTTTTAGAAAATAGTACTAGGCAAGTACAGACGAAAGTAAGCAAAGTTCAAACGGGAGTTAAACAGGTTTCTCATAATTCGGTTTTAGAAGGTGGAGCTACTAAGATTTTATATAATGGATATGTTAAGTATGTTTGTCCTTCTGATTATGATAATGCCGGAGTTTATGATAATTATGTTTCTTGTAAGAAAAATGTAGTGACTTATACTACTGAGCCGGTTTATAAAAATGTAACTTATTATAGATATCGCAGTAAGACATTAAATAGTAATGTTGATACTAAATGGTCTAGCTGTGATGATAATTCACTTATTTTAGAAGGATATGTAAAAACTGGCAGAGAGGACTAGGTAATAACCTAGTTTTCTTTGCCTATGCAAAGGGCATGTCAAATTTTATCTGATAGCTGTTTGTTATTTGATTTGGAATAAATTATGTGCTATTATAATAATAGTATAGTATGCCACTAGGAAGGAATGACAACCATGGAGAAATATATATTTGGTTATCAAAATGAAAATGAGTTTAAAAAGTTAGAAAGTGCTTTAAAGAAGTACAATATGTTAGCTTTTAAAAAACTTTATTTTGAATATTACCCTAAGATTAAAGCTGGGGAGTTTTTAGGTACTGTTGTGGCAGAAAATGGAAATATTAGAAAATATGAAGTTAATCTTCCGACTGATGCTTTATTTGCTAAAGTTCATGGAGAGGTTAAACTTTGTTATGAGGTTAATGATGACAGTAAAAGTGTAACACTTGTTACTTTATCGCCGGAGGAAATTTTAAGTGAAGGACATCAGTCTGAACTTGTTACTTATAAAGGTGTTATGCTTTCAAAAGAACATTCTGATAAGGATAAATTTAAAATTAATTTATTGAATATGATTAATAAAGTGTAAATTTTTAACTTACTTCTTGCATATTGTTTAGTAATGTGTTATTATATAGAAGTCAGTTTAAATGGACCCTTAGCTCAGTTGGTTAGAGCATCCGGCTCATAACCGGACGGTCGATGGTTCGAGTCCATCAGGGTCCACCACTTAATATGCGGGCGTGGCGAAATTGGTAGACGCACTAGACTTAGGATCTAGCGCCTTACGGCATGGGGGTTCAAGTCCCTTCGCCCGCACCAGAAAGTATACAACCGAACCTTTCGAGGTTCGGTTATTTTATAAAGGAAAGGATTTGCAATGAATTTAATATTAAATGATGAAAATTTACAATTAGATGAGATAAACGAATTTAATTCAAAGGTAAGAGCTATTTTGATTGATAGTGAAAATAAAGTTTTAGTTGCAAATTATGGTGGTGTTTTCTTATTTCCCGGTGGAAGTATAGATGATGGTGAGAATATAGATGAATCTATTATTAGGGAACTTCAAGAGGAAACAGGGACAGATTATGAAACTGGTGATTTCACTTTTTTAACTCAGTTAGATTTTTTTCAAAAAACTTTGGTAAAAAGAGAGGGGCTGAAGATAAATCGTTTAATAAGAACTTATTATTTTATTGCTTCATATAAACCTGTTAAATTACGATTGCAAAAACTAACTGAAAAAGAAAAAAAGGATGATTTTAAACTAGCAGTAGTACCTTTATGTGAATTAAAAAAATTGGTTTTGAAAAATAAAAATAGTAATCCTAGAAATTTTTATTTTCAAAGAGAAATGATAGAAGTAATTGATTTATTTACAAATGTATTAAAGCAAGGCAATTTTGTTAAAAAGAAAAAAAGTAATTAAAATAATGCTATGTTTTGATTAAAATTTATTTTAATATTATGATATACTTTAAATATAACATATAAAAACCTATAAAGTTTTTGCTTTATAGGTTATTTTGTTTTTTGAAAGCTTTTTATATATGTATCCATATCTTCTTTTGCATAATATGGGAAACTACTTGTAACAATTATTTTAGCAGTTGGTACATTATTTTCTAAAAGTATTCCTAAAATTTTATGAGCAGTTTCTTTGTCAATACTAACTTTTTGATTATCTCCTATTAAGTAACTATATCTAATAGGATTAGAGTGTGTTGATCTTGGAGTAAATTCTTTTTCTGTATCATATAAACTTAACCAGTTACCATTTGTTTTAATTCTTTTAGTAACATTTTCTATGATTTCTTCATCTTTTTCATAAAAACTAGTGCCAAATGTTCTATAATGGGTTATATTTTGGTCGTCAATAAAGTCACCTAGAGCTCTAGCTATTTTTTTGTTTTCTTTTGATTTATTTTTAGCTAAATAAGTATATAGGTCAATAATATCTTTATCTGTCATGTGCCAGTAGTCATAGGCAAAGTCAAGTTGTGCTTGCTTTTTTAATTTATTTTTCTTTTGTTTAATTAAATTGTATATATTTTGAATTTCTATTAGTTCATTGTTTTCCATTTATTTCCTCCTTAATGATTTTATATAGTTGATATATTCTGGTAATTGTTCTTGGGCTTCATATTTGTATCCGCCTTCAACTATACATCTTGCTGGAATTATGTCATTTTCAGCAATTATTAATTTTACTCTTGAAGATTTTTCTTTATCAAATTTTACTTGATTACCATTTTTATCTAAAAATATATGATATGATGGGTGTATGGCTTTTGATTCTTCAAAAACTTTGTTTTCATCAAATATTTCTAGCCAGTTTTGATAGTTATATTCATGGGTAATACTTTTTGGACTAAAGCTTTTTACACGTTGGTCCATTAGATTTATTTTTGATATATGTTTTAGATATTCATAGTCTGAATTTGGATATGGTTTTAACAAATTATAACGTGCACAAAATTCGATAATTAATCTTTTTAGTCTTGGATTATTTTTAGCATTTTCGTTTAAAATTTGAACTATGCTTATTGGCCCTAAAAGATCATAATAATCTAAGGCAAATTTTATTTTTTCATTTTGTGTTAATTTAGTTTTTATAATTGGACTATGGATTTGTTTGAAACTGTGATTTTCAATAATATCACTTATCAAAACGGATAAATATTCAAGATTTTCTTTTTTAGTTTTCATTATAATAATTCCTCCCTTTTTAGGCAAGGCTTATTATAACATGATTTTGTTAAATGTCAAATTTACGTTATATAAAGGTCGCGTTTCAAAAGTACGGGAAAATAAAAAAGTATAAAAAAAGAGTGATTAATTCCCAAAAATAAATTATAATTAAATTAACCAAAATAGAAAGGAATTAATCACATGAACATTTTACCATT
>CALVRS010000091.1 GCA_944358725.1 uncultured Bacilli bacterium | reverse complement strand
TTATGAAAGTCGAAGACAAATTGATTTAAAAGAAGACGGGACATATGATGAGATGCCTCAGCAAACACGTCGCTGGGATGAAGAATCTGGGACAACTATTTATATGAGAAGTAAAGTTGATGCGATTGATTATAAATATTTTATCGAACCTAATATTCCTAAATTTAAAATATCTAAAAAGTGGCTTGAAGAGATTAAAAAGAGTATTCCGCGGCTTGCTTATGAGAGAAAAGAGGAATATATAAATAAATATGGAATAACAGAGTATGATGCCAATATTTTAGTTAAAGAAAAACCGGTTGCTGATTTTTTTGAAAAGACGATTGAACTTGGCGCTAATGCGAAGAGTGCTTCTAACTGGATTACCACTAATTTACTTGGTAATTTAAATAAAATGGAAATTACGATTGATGAAGCTAAGCTTACACCAGAACATTTAGCTGAATTAATTAAAATGGTCGAAGATAAGGAAATTTCTTCTCAGCAGGCTAAGGGTGTATTTACTGAGAGTTTAGAAACTGGAAAAGCTCCTCATGATATTGCTTCGGAAAAGGGTTTGAAACAGATTACTGATGAAGGTGAGATTGTTAAGGTTGTAAATTTAGTATTAGATGAAAATCCCGATGTTATAAATCAATATAAAAATGGTAAGACTAATATGGTAAATTATTTGGTTGGTCAGGTTATGAAAAAAACCGGTGGTAAAGCAAATCCTAGTTTAGCTAGAGATGTTATGGCCAGTGAGATAGAGAAGAGGTAAGGCAATGAAATACAGAACGCAGTATATTAATGAACTTTCTGAAGAAGATCTTGGAAAGACTGTTAAAGTTTGTGGATTTGTTGAAAATATTCGTGATCATGGTGGAGTTATATTTGTCGATGTTAGAGATGAAACGGGTATTTTACAAATTGTAAGCAATGATGATAGTATTTTTAATGGTTTAACTAAGGAATCTTCAGTTACTTTAAGTGGTAAAGTAAGAATGAGAGATGAAGAAAATTTCAATCCAAAAATTAGTACTGGTACGATTGAGGTTTTAGTGGATAGTTTTGAGGTTTTGGGAAAAGCTAAAAATGAACTTCCTTTTGAAATTATTACATCGACTAATGTTAATGAGGAAGTTAGATTAAAATATAGATATTTAGATTTAAGAAATCCAAAAGTTCATGAAAATATTTTATTTAGAAGTCGGGTTATTAAATATTTAAGAGATGTTATGGAGGAAAAAGGGTTTGTCGAAATCCAAACACCTATTTTAACGGCATCTTCTCCAGAGGGAGCTCGCGATTATTTAGTACCTTCTCGTAAGTTTAAAGGTAAATTTTATGCTTTGCCACAAGCTCCACAACAATTTAAACAACTTCTTATGGTGGCTGGTTTTGATAAGTATTATCAGATTGCACCTTGTTTTCGTGATGAGGATGCAAGGGCTGACAGATCGCCTGGCGAGTTTTATCAATTAGATATGGAAATGGCTTTTGCAACGGCTGAAGATGTTTATGAGGTGGCTGAAGATGTTATGTATAAAACTTTTACAAAATTTTCTTCGAAGAAGGTTTCACCAAAGCCATTTAGACGAATTACTTATAAAGAGGCTATGGCAAAATATGGTACTGATAAGCCTGATTTAAGAAATCCTTTAGAGATTATTGATTTAACTGAAGTTTTTAAAAATACTACTTTTAAACCATTTTCAGGTTCTATAGTAAGAGGTATTGCGGTAGATAATATCGCTTCTAAGTCTAATTCGTGGTTTAATGAACTTGTAGATTATGCGAAGAAGATCGGTATGCCTGGTATTGGATATATTAGTGTACTTGATGATATGAGTTTTAAAGGACCTATTGATAAGTTTTTGTCTGACAAGGAGAGGGAAGATTTAATTAAAGAAGCTAATTTGAAGAAAGGTTCGGTGCTTTTCTTTATTGCAGATAAACATGAACTTACAGCTAGCACGCAAGCAGGACTTATTAGAACGGCTTTAGCTGAAAGACTTGATTTAATTGATAATGACAAATTTGAGTTTTGTTTTATTGTCGATTTTCCGATGTATGAGTATAGTGCGGAAGATGGAAAATATATTTTTACACACAATCCATTTAGTATGCCACAAGGCGGAATGAAAGCTTTAGAAAGTAAAAATATTGAAGATATTTTGGCTTATCAATATGATATTGTTTGTAATGGCGTTGAACTTTCTTCAGGTGCAGTTCGCAATCATGATGTAAATATTATGGAGAAGGCTTTTGAGATTGCTGGATATTCTAAGGAAGAATTAGAGACGAGATTTAAGTCACTTTATACGGCATTTCATTATGGTGCGCCACCACATGCGGGTATTGCTCCAGGTATAGACAGAATGATTATGCTTTTGAAAGATGAACCAAATATTCGTGAGGTTATTGCTTTTCCTTTGAACAGTAATGCTCAGGATATGATGATGGGAGCGCCTTCAGAAGTTAGTGAACAACAATTAAGAGAGGTTCATATTAAAATTAGATAGAAAAATTTTTGAAATTTTTCTTTTTTTGTATTTTGCTTTTTATTACTGTTCATAATATAAAAGGAAAGGAGTTTTTGATTATGAGTATGAGAAAAAATAAAGGTAAAAAGAAATGTAATAAAACGGACAATCTTTTAGCTGAAACTGTTAGAAAAGAAGCGGCTAGTCCTTTAAGTCAAAATAACAAAAAAGATATGTAAAAGCTTTAATTTTAAGCTTTTTCTTTGCTTTTGTTTAAAAAAATTGTTATAATATGTTGGTAAGTTTAGGTGATTGTTATGAGAAAAGAAACAAAAGAGTTATTAGAAAACAGATTAAAATATGTCGATGATAAAATTGTGGATAGAGAAGATAATGTCCGTGGCAGTTTTTATATGATGGCAGTTGGATGTGCTGGTATTATTTCAGGTGTTTTATGTAAGTCTGAAAGTAGTATTATTAGTGGAGCAATAGTGGTTTTTGGAAGTTTGGGTTTTCAAGCTATGAATAGTATGTTTTTGAATTCACTTATGTTAGAGAAAGATGGTTTAGAATACGGACTTAGTCATCCTGAGAGTGTTCATGAGCATTATTTAGATGATTTTCAAAAGGTTAAAAAAAGACGTGGTGGCAAGCATTTTAAAAAATAAAGTGATTGACATATGCTTTTATTTAGGGTAAAATTATAAGCGTAGTGTTTTGGAGTAGTACTCAAGAGGCTGAAGAGGCGCCCCTGCTAAGGGTGTAGGTCGGGTAACCGGCGCGAGGGTTCAAATCCCTCCTGCTCCGCCACTTTGTAATTTACCGCTGATTTTGGCGGTTTTATTATACTTTTATTTGTTAAATATTTTTTTATTTGTATTTTTTGAAGAATTTTGTTATACTAATGATAGCAAGGTAGATTTGCTTAGGAAGGAGGAAAATATGAAAAAACTTAAGGTATTTTTAGGACTATTTGTTTGTGCTTTGATGGTTTTTCCATTTATGGGTGTTAAGGCTGCACCTTTAGAAGTTAGTGATTATGAAGGTTTGAAAGCAGCTATGGAAAATGGAGGAGAATATACTTTAAAGAATGATATTGAGATTGAAGAGCCTTTAGTTAGTAGTAAAGATGTTACTATTTTTGGTAATGATTTTACGATTAAACCAGTTAGTGATGCAAGTGCTACATGGCCTAATCCAAATAAGACTTTAATTACATCTTCTTTAGAAGGTACTATAACACTTAATGGTGTAGTTTTAGATGGCGCTCCTAAATATGGTGTTCAAGCACACAATGGTGGACATGTTGTTCTAAACGGTGTAGTCATTAAAAATTCTGGTTTTGGTGCAGTTAATATCAATGGTGGTACGGTAACTATTAAGAGTTTAGTTATGGAAAATAACACTTATGGTATTGAATTTAGTATTGGCGATGACGTTACTGGAGTACCAACACTTGTTATGGATGGTACAATTGAAGCTACTAATCAAGTAACTCCTATTCATGTTGATACAACTCAAATTACAGCTGATAAAACTATTACAGTGGAAAATACAGCTGATACTTTACAAACTGTTGATTTAGAAGGTACAAAAATTGTTATTAAAGATGAATCTGGTAAAACTGTATTGGAGTCAGATGATCTTTTAGAAGGTACTGAAGTTACAGTTAACACTGAAAAAACAGAAGAGCCAGTTACACCTGAAGAACCAGTAGTAGAAGAAGATAAAAAAGATGAAGTTGAAAATCCTAAAACTTCAGATGGAATTATTCTTACTATTAGTGTTTTAGCTTTAAGTGGTGTAGTTGCCTTTGTTGCTAAGAAAAAAATTGCTTAATTTAATTATTTAAGTACTTAAAAATTTTTAAGTACTTTTTTCTTGACAAAATTTTATTTTTATTGTATTATTGTATTAGTACAGTGAGGTGGTTTGTTGTTTAGTAATGAAAGACCAATTTATTTACAGTTATATGATTTAATAGCTTTAGATATTGTAACTAATAAGTATAAGGCAGGAGAGAAGATACCTTCAGTTAGAGAGTTGGCTTATATTTATAAAGTTAATCCTAATACTATTTGTAAGGCTTTAAATGAGCTTGAGGATGTTAAATTAATTTATACTGAAAGAACAAATGGAAAATTTGTTACTTCTAATAAAAAGGTAATTGAGAGTTATTTAAAGAAATTAGCTTTAGAAAAGACTACTTTTTATGTGGAAGAGATGAAAAAGTTAGGTTTTAGTAACAAAGAGATTATTAAAATGATAGAAAGGTGTGAATAATTTGTTATTAGAGTGCAAAGGCGTATGTAAAAATTATGGTAAGAAGGAAGTTTTAAAAGATATTAATTTAAGTTTACCTTCTGGTAAAATTATTGGTTTACTTGGGAAAAATGGTAGTGGTAAAACAACTTTAATTAAGTTAATTAATGGACTTTTATCTACTGATAAAGGTGAGATTTTAATTAATGGTAATAAGGTTGGAGTAGAGTCTAAAAAAATAATTTCATATTTACCTGAGAGAAATTATTTAAATGTACACAAAAGTGTTCATGAGATTATTGATTATTTTTGTGATTTTTATGAGGATTTTGATAAGGATAAAGTTT
>CALVRS010000090.1 GCA_944358725.1 uncultured Bacilli bacterium | reverse complement strand
TTTGTTTATTTTATATAAGGGGGATATCATGAAGAAATATTATATAAAGAAAAATATAATTGGTTTTATAGTAGGAGTAATACTTTGCACGGGTACTTTTGTGTATGCGGCAGTAACATTCCCATCTAATGAAGTAAGTTATGATAACACAGAAAGTGGTCTTTCTAGTACAAACGTAAAAGGAGCTATCGATGAGCTTTATGAAACTTGTACAGCTTTACCACCTGGAGAACAAATAATCGAGGATAATAACTTAGAAAAAGACAAATATGAATGTAGATATTTCTTTACTGGCGCAAATCCAAATAATTATATAACCTTTAATAATGAAAGCTGGCGAATAATATCTATAGAATGTGACGGAAGAATAAAGATAATAAAAAAAGATAATATAGGAAACAATCGCTGGGATACAGAAAGAGATAACAATTGGGATACAGCAAGCTTAAATTCCTATTTAAATGGAACATATTACAATAGTTTAAGTATTATGTCACAAAATCAAATAGTAACTAGTGATTTTAGCACGGGAGGAATAGTATATCAAAATAATGATATAGCAACGCAAATAAAAAATGAAAATGCTAAGACATGGAACGGAAAAATAGCCTTGCCAACGGTTTAATATATAAGAACAAATAGTAATAAAAGTAAATGTGGAACATTAAATTTAAATAATAATAATTATAATATTTGCCGTAAAGCAACTTGGTTAGACGCAATTTTAGCTAGATGGACATTAACACCATATATTGATACTACTTTTTCTTTATTCATTATAAATGCTAATGGTATAATTGGTAGTGCTGGTTATATTGAAAAAGGGTTGTTATATGTTTACCCAACTCTTTATCTTTCATCTAATGTTAAAATAATAAGTGGAGATGGCACACAAAATAATCCATATCAAATCAAATAAGAAGAGTTTTCTTCTTTTTTATATGCTTTTTTTAAAAAATGTAATATAATTAAATTATAAGGGAGTAACGCAGTATAGAAAATCAAATAAAAGTAAACATAAATGAATTAGAAAAGCATGAAGAAGAAAATAAATACGAAATAAATATACTCTTTAAATAAATCATCGCCAAATCATTTAACCCCTTATGGTGCTGTAGCTATAAAAAATAAAGGAGTAAAACATGAAAAAAATACTAACAATCTTTTTAATATTTATCATATCGATAATAAAAGTAAATGCCTTAGAACTAAATATAAGTTCTAATACCGCAATACTCTATAACATAGATAGTGGGGAAGTTTTGTATGAAAAAAACGCCGATAAAAAAGTATCCGTTGCCAGTTTAACTAAAATTATGACTGCCTTAGTAGCCTTAGATAATATTCAAAACATAGATCAGCAAGTAACTATAACAAAAGAAGACTTAAAAGGATTGATAGAAGCAAACGCCGTAACTGCTGGTTTTAAAATAGGAGATACACCAACTTATAAAGATTTATTATATGCTCTTTTGCTTCCCTCAGGCGCTGATGCTGCCAAAGCGCTAGCTAGAAACACCTTAGGTAGTGAAGAAGAATTCATCAAAAAAATGAATGAAAAAGTTAAAAATCTAAACCTAAAAAATACAAACTTTTCAACCGTTATCGGCCTAGATGATATAAATAATTACTCAACCGCAAGAGAAATGGCCACCATCTTTAAAGAAGCCCTAAAAAATAAAACCTTTAAAGAAATAATTGAAACAGATAAATATGAAACCTCAAATCATAAATTAACCTTTAAAAGTACCGTTAAATCAAATGCAAAAAAATTTGATATAAAAGTGCCTTATATTTTAGGTGGTAAAACCGGAACAACCACCGATGCCGGATTGTGCCTTGCCACCACCGCTAAAGCCGATAACATAAACTATATGCTCATAACAACTGGTGCTTTGTATGATAAAAAATACCCTCATCATATCATGGATGCTAAAACAATATATGACTACTTCATAAATAATTATAGTAATCAAAAAGTAGTCAGTAAAAAAACACCATTCAAAATAATCAAAACAAAATATGCTAAAGAAAAAAATATCAAACTCTATCCAAATAAAAATATTATCATGTATCTTGAAAATAATTATAATAAAAAAGATGTAAAATATATCTATGAAGGTAAAGAAATAATAACCCCATTTGATAAACAAAATAGCTATATTGGGAAACTTAAAATATACTATCAAGATAAACTTCTAGACACTCAAAAGATAACCTTAAATAAAACCTTAACCTTCAGCCCTTTAAACTTCATTAAAGAAGAAATAATACCAATAAGTATATCGTTAATATTAATTGTATTAATAATGATTATAAAACATAAAAAGCGAGCCAAATAAGCTCGCTATTTATATAATTCATTTTTAAGTAACTCTAAATTTGCATTCATAAGTGTAAAATAATCATCATTACCTGTTTTTTCAGTTTCAGTCAAATTAGCTAAAGTATGCCAGTTCTGTATTGTAACACGTCCAGTTTGTATTAACTTTTGAACAAATTGATTATCTTCTTCATTATCCTTGACAAATACATACTTTATAGAGCCATTATTAA
>CALVRS010000089.1 GCA_944358725.1 uncultured Bacilli bacterium | reverse complement strand
AATTGTTGTAATCAAATAAATATATCCGTGCTTATTTTCGTCTTTAACTCCCAAAAATTGAATTCCTTTAAATACATAAACCGTATTTAAAATAGAACCAATTAAGAAAATAGCTACACCTAAAACGACATTTATAAATGCAAATATTGCCCCTACTAATAATGAAAGTGTAACAACAACAGAGCACACTCCATACATAGAAAATATTTTCTTAAAATCTTTATCTCCCTTAAACATTACTGAATTTACTAAATATAAAATTCCTGTATAAATAAAGATAAATAAAATAGCTATAATAAGTGAAATAAAGAAAATTTTTAAATACGGAATAGACAAAGTGCGCATACCAATTGCATAAAGCGAAATACCTCCCATCGCACTAGTTGCCACATCAGATAAATTTTTAACAAATGAAATTACAAATAAAGATATTGCCACACTAAATATTCCTAGTAAAATAAGTGCTAAAGTAAAATGTTTATCATTAGTAAATTTTTTAATAGTATCGACAGGCTTAATAAAAATCCCCTTTATAGCCTCTAATAAACTTGCCCCTAAATTATCAGACTCCAAATTTTTTTTAACCTGACAATCGCAAACTTCTCCTTCTTTTAATTTTCGGCCACAATGAATACAAAATTTAGCCATTAAATCTCCTCCTTAATATCTTGAAAAATAAGTAACAAAACTTGACATATCGATAAGTTTAAAGCCATCTTTATAATCGAATGTCAAATAAACTAAATCATCATTAGAATTAGAAACAATATCATCTGAGAAAAGTTTTTTAACTGAATATTTATAATCCATATCAACATTAATTTTCAAATATCCATCCTCAGTAATTGACATTCTAGAAACTTCAATATCTGTAAGTTCAAATGATTTTAAATCACTACTTTCAATCCCACGTGCAAATGAACTATAAGCATCCTCTAAATCAGATAAATCACCATCTTTATATTCAAATTCGCCCTTTATATCTTCAAAAGATTTTAAAGCTATTGCTGAATTATAAAGTAATTCAATATCCTCTTTTACAGTACTTTTCAAAGACTTCTCATCTTTCGAAGAAAGTTCAAAAGTATTAATCGAAGAACTATATCCGCCAACATCCATCTTACTCAAAGCTGTAAGTCCATTTTCTAAAGTAAGTTCAATATCATATTCGCCTTTAAACAAAGTAGGAATAATATAAACATCATAATCATCATCAGAACTATCATCTTTATACTTTTTATCTACATTAACACCTTCTAATTTCAAACTAGCGCCCTTAAATACTGTAATTTTATAATCTTCAACTGTAAGTGAACTACCATCACTAATTTTCCAGTTATCAAAAATAAGCATTTTATTTTTCTTATTTTTAACTAAATAGATTGTCTTAACAAGTGGTGTTTGTCTACCTTCTAAGGTATAACTAATTTTAACTTGTGCTGTAAGTCCATCTTCAGAAATTTCCTCACTTGTCACTTGATAATTTACAAGCGATGATTTGTCATTATCAGCTACTTCTTCAAAAATTTTTTTAGTAGTAAATTCATTTTCATCAACATCAATATACTTGTAAAGTTCATCAGTATCATCATTCATAAGTGCAACAAAATAATCCTCAGCCACCTTTGAAGGCTTATAATTATCTGATAAAATAATACCTCCAATTAATAAAATTAAAACCACTAAAGATAAAATACAAATAATTATAACTTTTTTCTTATTAACTGGTTTTCTAGGTTTCTTTGGTAAATTTACCTTAACCTCTTCCGCAATCTTAGCTCCACAGTGCTCGCAAAATTGAGCATTCTCCACATTTTTTTTACCACATTCTGGACAAAACATAAACCTTACTCCTTTCTAAGATAAAGAACTCTCTATCTGCTTTAATTATATACTATTCAATTTTTTTTATCAATCATTTTTCATATATTTATCAAAGCCATCAGTCTTAATAATTTCACCATCTTTAACCCATAAAGCCTCAGCATAATAATCTTTAGCCATCTTCTTTCCCTCTTCGATATCCATTAAATATAAACTATCCGCAACCATACTAGCTGTCAAATTGTCACCGGCAATTACTACCACACTGTCATACTTTTCCTCTTTTTGGCAAGTCTTAGGATTAAGCATGTAATATTTAAAAGAAGATGCCTTATTCCTAGTTGCCATAGACTCTTTTTCTAAACTAATAATTCCTAAAACCTCATCATTATTAGGATTAACTATACTAACTTTATACTTACCATCATCATAATGTTTACCAGCTGTCACATCGCCATCTTCAGATACAATATATTTCTTAATATCATTTTGTTTAAAATAATATAAAACATCATTAGTTGCATACCTAGATATAATTCCATTAAAATTAAAATCAATATCATTAACTAATTTATTATCTTCTAAAATAACCTTATCTATTTCACTTGTAAAATCATAACTTTTTCCTTCTTTTAAACTTTCAAATAACTTTCCGCTAGTAAAATCAATATATCCATGACTTTTTGCATATAAAATTTTACCATATTCAATTAATGAAAACTCATCAGAAGTAAGTTTACCTTTAAAATCCATATCTTCATATTTTTCATATATATTTTTTATATCTTTCTCTACTTTTTTATAATTAACATCATCATAAATTTTAAAAGTAATAACCTCTCCAAAATATTCAAAACTTTTTATATAAACCTCTTTTTTATTAAAAAATAAAATCCAAATAATTAAAATAATAATTAAAAATAAAATAATGTAATTTCTCTTATCAATAATTTTTTTAATCATAAAACCACCAATTAAAGTATAACAAAAGACCCTACCATAAGCAAGGTCTATTCAATCGTATAAGGATTATTTTGTGTGCCATCTCCTCCTGTGATTTTGATATTTAATGATAAATATAATACAGGTCTAACTCCATTCGTATCTCCGTTGACGGCGCCGTGATAGTTGACACGGCCGTGCAAATCCACAAGGAACGTATCATAAGAAACGCCAGAAATAGGTGATAAAGTCCACCAATAATTATAATTATGCATCCAGCCTGTACTTACACAACTACTAAAATTTCTATTATTTAAACTAAATGTTCCGCAGCTGCTTTTATTACTGTTTGTTCTTATAAACTCACTTACTGTTGGCAAGGCTACTTTTCCTTTCCATGTTTTAGAGTTTTCATTACTTACTTGCGTGCTTATATTATTGTTATTTTGCATAACCGCACCTATACTAAAGTTACTTGCGACTATTTTACTACGTGCAGTACTATTTAATCCATTATAATATGTACTATTCAAATAAGTATTTAAACTTGCTGGGCGGGCCCAATCATTTGAACCTGATGTATCCCACACCATATCTTCTATATAATTGTTTTTAACTATTTTTAATCTTCCGTCACACTCTACTGAAATAATACGCCAGCCCGCATCTTCTCCGTTAAATGTTATATAGTTATTTGGATTTGCTCCAATAAAGAAATATCTACATTCATATGGATCTTTTTCTAAATTACCATTTTCAATAATTGTATCACTCGCTTTTGGCGGAAAACACGTATTATAAAGCTCATCGATTGCTCCTTGTACATTACTTGAAGAAAGTCCACTTTCTGTATTATCATAAGTTACCTGATTAGAAGGAAAATATGTCTCGGCATACACCACTACTACTGCCGCAGATATCACTCCCAATATAAATCCTGGTAAATAACTTTTTATAAACTCTTTTACTTTATTTTTCATAGTTTTTTTATCTC
>CALVRS010000088.1 GCA_944358725.1 uncultured Bacilli bacterium | reverse complement strand
AAGTCCTTTCAACACATTTATATAAAAATCAAGTTTAATCGAAACATTACTTACATCGATAAAAATATCCGTATCTTTTAAAACCTTTATCTTCACACTTTGAACATTTAAAAACTTACTAGCCTCTCCTATACTAACCTCAATACCATCTTGATTTATTATTTCGATCTCTTCCCCGTAAACATTAATCTTATTCATCGCCATAAAGCTTGTCATAGCCTTCCTTTTCAATTTTTAAAACCAAACTATCATCACCACTTTTAACAATCTTCCCATCCTTCATAATATGCACAAAATCAGGTTTAATATAATCAAGTAATCTTTGATAATGAGTTACCAATAAAATTGCTGGCTTATGCTCACGATAATAATCCATCACACTCTCACCAACTAATTTTAAGCTATCAACATCAAGGCCAGAATCAATCTCATCTAACAAAACAACATCAGGTTTTAAAATATTCATCTGTAAAATCTCATTCTTCTTACGCTCTCAACCAGAAAAACCATCATTAATCCCACGATGTATCATTGAAGGATCCATATGAAGTTTTTTAATAAGCTCTTCCGTTTCCTTAATAAAAGCAAATAACTTAAAATTGTCACCCTCTTTTACCCTAAGCGCAGTGCGTAAAAAATCAGCATTACTAACCCCTTCTATTGCAAGTGGCATCTGCATCCCTAAAAAAATTCCCATTTTAGCGCGCTCATTTACCGGCATATCATTTATAACCTTGCCATTATAACTAATAGTTCCTTTTAAAATTTTGTAATTATCATCACCCATAATAACCTTTGTAAGCGTTGACTTACCCGTACCATTTGGTCCCATAATCACGTGAATCTCTCCAGATTTAATTTCCAAAGAAAAATCTTTTAAAATCTTCTTTCCAGAAACATCCACCGTTAAATTATCTATTTTTAAAATATTCATTTGCAATCACCACCATATATTTTAACATTTTTTAACCTCTTTTTGTATATAATTTCTAAAATTAAAAGTAATTAAATAATTTTTTGTGGTAAAATAAATATGGTGATGAAAATGAATTGTATATTTTGTAAAATCGTAAATGGAGAAATGCCTTCATACACCATATATGAAGATGAACTAGTTAAAGCCTTCCTAGACACAAACCCCGATGTCAACGGACATACACTAATCGTTCCTAAGAAACATTATCAAGACCTTTTTGATATTGATGAGAACACCTTAATGCATATTATGAATGTAGCCAAAAAAATAGACAAACAATTAAGAGAAAAACTAAACACTAATGGTCTAACCTTAGTTCAAAATAATGGACTAAAACAAGAAGTTAAACACTTTCATCTTCACTTAAAACCACAGTATAAAAATGAAGGAAAAAAACTTTCTCCAAAAGAAATTTATGACATATTAAAATAAGTGCGAAAAACACTTATTTTTTCTTTTTAAAGCCCTTAGTTGGTCTTTTTTTCTTTAAAACTCTTGATTGCTTCAAAGGTTTAACCTTATCAAATGGCGAATTTGAAAATAAAGATAACTTCTCTAATCCCTCTTTAGTAGAAACATCAATCAAAAACCATTTGCCATTTTGACTATAATAAACCTCAGGATATCCATACTTATTAAGTTCAACTTTTAAATTAGGATTATCTTCACACTTTACTCTCATAGCCTCAAAAAAACCACGATATAAAGGACTAACATCTCTCGTAAAAGACGTACTAAGTCCTTCCTTAATTGGGAAAATAACTCTATCCTTATTAGAATTATGAATAGCCGCAAACTCACTATAAGTAACAAGCTCTGACTTCATATTACGTTTAGGATAATACTTATTCTCACCTACTGAACAGCAATAATCTAAACTCCATATTTCGTATGGCCTTTTTTGATGAACCCTAGTAACTCCACATAACTCATGGTCAAGAGGTCCATTTAAATCAAAACAATCTCTAAGCATAATCCAAGCAGGATGATTTCTAATCACAAAATTTCGCTCATCCGCACTAAGTTTTAAAATACTTCCCTTTTCTCTAATCAAATCAACAGCACCTGAAACAAAATGTATCTTCATACCTAAATCTTCACTAGGAATATCATAAAATTTACCATCCAAATATACCTTATCAATATGCTTAATACCATCACTAATACTAACCTTAAGCATCGCAACATCACACTTGTCAAACAAAGCACAGATAGCCTTTTTTTCTTCTAAACTAAATCTTATCATAAAAACCTCCAAAATTCACATATATATTACACACATAAAAATCAAATGTCAAATCTAAACATTTGACATATTCACAATCTAAAATAATACATATCATAAACTAGATAAGGGGGAAAATAAAATGTTTAAGAAAAATTTTGGCTGTAAAAGACCTATTAATAACTGTAACTGTGAAATGCCAAACGGACTAATTATGGAACCAGCCATTACCAACTGCATCGAAAAAGAAATTTGTCACGAAGTAAAACACGTTTGTCCAATTCACACACACATCATCAATAAACATATCTATAATCACACATACACTCCAGAATATTCTTGTTCTGAAGAAAATCAAATAATCAATAATGACTTAGGTAGTTGTTCATGTAACTTTAAAGACAATGGTTTCTAAACCATTGTCTTTTCTAAAACGGCATCTTAAAATCGCCATTCTTCATTCTTTTAATCATCTCTTTCATCTGTTCAAACTGTTTCAAAAGTCTATTAACCTCTTCAACACTTCGCCCACTACCAGCTGCAATTCTCCTTTTTCTACTAGCCTTTAAAATATCAGGATTTCGCCTTTCTAAAACCGTCATCGATAAAATTATCGCCTCAACATGAGCCATTTGCTTTGGATCAATATTTACATTATTAAGTCCCATCTTCTTAGCACCAGGTATCAACTTAATTAAATTCTCAAGTGGACCTAATTTCTTAATCTGATTTAATTGCTTCAAAAAATCTTCTAAATCAAACTTACCCTTTTGAAGCTTTTTAGCCGCCTTCATAGCCTCTTCTTCATCAAAAACGCCCTCGGCCTTTTCAATCATACCCATTAAATCGCCCATATCAAGTATTCTATTAGCCATTCTCTCTGGATGAAATTCCTCAAGTCCATCCATTTTCTCAGAAACACCAATAAACTTAATTGGTATATTTGTTAAATGTCTAATAGATAAAGCTGCACCGCCTTTAGTATCGCCATCTAACTTCGTAAGTACAGCCCCCGTAAGTGGCAATCTATCATTAAAACCAGTAATAACATTAACCGCATCTTGACCAGTCATACTATCAATTACAAGCAAAATCTCATTAGGGCAAACTGCCTCATTAATATTTTGAAGCTCCTCCATAAGCTCATCATCAATATGAAGTCTACCAGCCGTATCAATAAGCACATAATTATATCCATTTTCTTTAGCATAATTAACTGCATTTTTAACAATCTCTGTTGGATTACCCTTACCTTCACTATAAACCTCAATATTAAGCTCACGCCCTATTTGTTTAAGCTGATCGATAGCCGCTGGACGATATACATCACAGGCAACCATAAGCGGCTTCATGCCATATTTTTTTCTCAAAAGAAGAGCAAGTTTTCCAGTAGTTGTCGTCTTACCAGAACCTTGAAGACCACACATCATTAAAATAGTCATAGGCTTTACAATAATTAAAGGCTCATCCTCTTTGCCAAGCAAATCTGTAAGTTCATCCTTAACTATTTTTACAAAAACCTCCCCAGGCTTTAAACTTTTTTTAACCTCTTCTCCTAAAGCCTTTTCCTTAACATTTAAAATAAACTCTTTAACAACCTTGTAATTAACATCAGCCTCTAGTAAAGCAAGTCTAATTTCTCTTGTTACATCGCCAATATTATCTTCAGTTATCTTTCCATAACCTTTTATCTTATTAAGAGCATTTTGAAGTCTATCACCTAAATTTTCAAACATACTTATCACCTTAACTAATTATACTGAAAAGAATAAAAAAAAGCAAACATACTTGCTTATTTTTTAATATAATAAGGTTCATCCTTTGTACCAAGACCTTCTAACTCCACATCCGCATTCAAATAAACAACCGGTGCGACTCCATAATCAGTCTCAACATCGGCCGGCACCATCGTACCAACCTTAATCTCTTGCTCCTTAAAATTATCAACTCCAAAAGGAATAGACAAACCAAAAGCATAATTATACTTATTATCAAGAACTAAACCTTTATCACTTTCATTTAAAGTGCTATTTTCTAAATCAGTATTATTTTCATCATCTGATAAATTATCGTCTAAATTAGTATTATTAATAATCGGTGACATCGTCCAAAGAACTGTATAATCAGAAGAAGCAATTTGACTTAAATAATTAGTACTTCTGCACTTTTCAAAATTAGTATTATTTAAATATAAACTTCCGCACTCATCAGTATTCGTATTAGCTCTCAAATATTCTGAAGCTGTAAGTAAACCAACCTTGCCATTCCAGTAATTACTGCTTTCACCTAAAATTTGTTGCTGCAAAGTTAAAGCCTCATAATCACTATTCAAAGTCAAAGCACCAACCGCAAAATTATGTTCAACAATACTGCCAATTTCCAATAAACCTTGGACATAAGTCTCATTTAAAAAACTATTTAAAGACGTCTGAGCCCAATCTAAATTACGCGCCGCATTCCATGGCAAACTATCATCCAAAACAGAATTTCTAACAATTTTAATCGTATCATCATACTCAACTGATACAATTCGCCACTCCTCGCCATTAAATGTTATATAATTATTCGGATCCGCTCCTTTAAATATAAATCTACCATTTTCATAAGTATCCGCATAAAGCCCGTCGACAGACTTCGCATTGGCTAATTTTCTAAGCTTACTTGCTGCAGTAACCTTTTTAATATTACCCTTCGCACTAAGCTGAATTGTCGTATTAAAAGCCGCATAAGCTATTGAAAAACATAAAAGTAAACTCAAAGCCCCTACAACAACAATTCTCTTTTGAGCCGCCATTTTCTTTCTTCGCATAATATCTTCTCCTTACTATTAAGTACTATCTATATAAATTATAACCAATTATTACTAATTTATCAATTACTAAAATATAAAGAGTGTAAAGAAAAAGACTTTTTTTACAAAGTCAAAAGAAAATATAAAATAACAAATACTCCTAAAATAATTCTATAATAACCAAACACCTTAAAATCATGCTTTTTAATATAATTCATTAAAAACTTAATAATAAACATCGAAGTTAAAAAAGCCACAAACATACCTACCAAAAGAATTGCTAACTCTAACCCCGTAAAAGCAAAAGAAAATTTAATAAGCTTAAGAGCCGAAGCCCCAAACATTACTGGAATAGCCAAAAAGAAAGTAAACTCCGCAGCCACCGTTCTTGAAACACCTAAAAGTAAAGCGCCAACTATTGTCGCTCCAGAACGTGAAGTACCCGGAAAAATAGCCGCAATAAGCTGAAAAATTCCAATTAAAATAACCGTATTATAAGAAAGTTCAGCTAATGAATTAACTTTAGACTTCTTACCCTTATTTTTATTTTCAATAACAATAAATAAAATACCAAATATAATCAAAGCTAAAGCTACATATACATAATTATAAAAAAGCTCCTCAAACATCTCGTCAAATAAAACTCCAACAACTGCGGCTGGAATGCACGCCACAATAATCTTTCCCCATAATGATAAAATATTTTTATCAACTTCTATCTTACTTTTCTCTTTCTTAAAAGGAAAAATTTGCCCCCAAAAAAGCACAACCACCGCCATAATAGCCCCAAGTTGAATTACCACTTGAAACATACTATAAAATTCTTCTGATACATCTAACTTAATAAACTCATTAAGTAAAATCATATGCCCCGTACTACTAATCGGAAGCCACTCCGTAATTCCCTCAACTACACCAAAAAATATCGATTTAATAATTTCTAACATTCAAACCTCCTACTTACATTCTATATTTTCATCTCGCATTTTATTAAAAAACTTAACTGAATTTTTCTTAAGCATAAAATCATCTAAAATGCTCTCCTTTAAATTAACAACATCTAAATAATATTTAACTTCCCAAACATCTTCATTATCTAAAGAAACCGTAATTTTCATACCATCTTCACTCGCATATCTTTCATTAAAACTAACTCCGCTTTCCTTAATATCTTTTAAAATATCTTCATTATCATCTAAAACTTCATATCTTCTCGTAACTACCGCCTCTTTAACATTATCCTCATTATCATACTTCAAATAAATACTCATTTTATCCTTAATACTATCTGATTTCTTAGTTAAAGTGCATGTCTTTTCAAAATCTTCATTAGTCACAATACATCCCGTCAAACAAAAAACAATAACGCAAAATAAAATCTTTCTCATTTTGCACTCTCCGGCGAAAGCAAAGATAATGAAACCTTATTTTTATCAAACTTAATATCGTCAACATAACAGTCGACAATATCCCCAACACTTACAACCTCCATAGGATGTTTGATAAACTTATCAGTAAGTTTTGAAATATGCACAAGTCCATCATTCTTAAGACCAATATCGATAAAAGCTCCAAAAGGTGTCACATTACGCACTGTCCCTTGTAACTTCATACCAATCTTTAAATCCTCTAAATGTAAAATATCACTTCTTAAAATTGGTTTAGGCATATCATCACGTGGATCTCTGTTAGGTTTTTTAAGTGATTTTATAATATCCTCTAAAGTATATTCATCAGTACCCAATTTTAAAGCATACTCTTTAATATTTATATCAATATCCTGCATTTTATCAGTTCCAACATCTTCTAAAGAAAAACCAAGCATATCAAGTAATTTTAAAGTAACATCATAACTCTCAGGGTGAATACTAGTCGAATCTAAAATATTCTCATCCATAATTCTTAAAAAGCCAACTGACTGCGTATATGCCTTTGGAGAAAGTAATTTTTTAATTACTCCTCTATCCATAATTTTTCCATGTTCATCACGATATTTAATTATTTTATCAATACTAGATTTTGTAAGTCCAGATACATACTTCAAAAGTGAAACACTAGCTGTATTAACATTAACCCCTACATTATTAACTGACTTTTCTACTACAAAATCAAGTGATGAAGAAAGCTTTTTTGAAGCAACATCGTGCTGATAAAGACCAACACCTATACTCTCAGGATCTATCTTAACCAGTTCAGCCAAAGGATCTTGAAGCCTTCTAGCAATACTTATTGCACTTCGCTCTTCTACATGTAACTTAGGAAACTCACTAATTGCTAATTTGCTAGCCGAATAAACAGAAGCCCCAGCCTCACTTACAATTATATATTCACATTTGCGCTTAACCTCTTTCATAACCGAAGCCACAAAAGCTTCACTTTCACGTGATGCCGTACCATTTCCTATCGCAATAATATCAATCTTATATTTATTAATTAAATCAAGTAAAACCTCTTTACTCTTTTCTTTTTCATTTCTAGGTTCATGTGGATAAATAACCTTAATATCAAGCATCTTACCCGTATAATCGACAACCGCCAGCTTACAGCCTGTTCTATAAGCCGGATCAAAACCTAAAACCATCTTATCTTTCATCGGTGGCTGCATCAATAACTTTTCTAAATTTAAACTAAAATTCTTAGTAGCGTCATCTTCAGCTTTCAAAGTTAATTCACTTCTAATTTCCCTTTCTATAGATGGCCCTATTAATCTTTTATAACTATCCTTAATAGCTCCTTCTATAACATAATTAAATGGAGCTTCTTTTTTAATAATTTTGCTTTTTAAAAAATCTATAATCTTATCAGTATCAATATCTAAACTAACAGAAATAACCTTCTCTTTTTCAGCTCTATTAATTGCCATAATTCTATAAGGCTTCGCATACTTAACCCTCTCAGCAAAATCATAATACATCTCATAAACTTTGTTTAAATCGTTCGCATCTTTCTTAATCTTTGTTTTCAAAATTCCTTCATTAAAAGTAAATTTCCTAATCCACTTTCTATAATAAGCATTATCACTTATCCACTCAGCAATAATATATGAAGCTCCACTAATTGCCTCATCTATAGTTTTAACATTTTCATTTAAAAATTTCTTAGTCAAATTATCTAAAGAAATATTAGTAATAAAAGACATAATCATCTTAGCCAAAGGCTCCAAACCATTTTTAATAGCCTCAGTTGCCTTAGTCTTTTTCTTTTCTTTAAATGGTCTATACAAATCCTCTACCTCAACTAATTTACTTGCTTTCATAATGTCACTTTTAAGCTCATCAGTAAGTAACCCTTTTTCATCAATTAACCTAATAACATCCTCTTTTCTTTTAAGTAAATTAACTTCGTATTCATATACTTCATTAATCTTTCTAATCTGTTCCTCATCTAAATTACCCGTAACTTCCTTACGATATCTAGCAATAAAAGGAATCGTATTTCCTTCTTCTAATAATTTTAAAGTTTTTTCTACTTGAATTTCCTTAGTATTCAAATCATTACTTATATTTTTAATTATATCTTCATTCATATTATCACTACTTTCCTTTAACAATTATACAAAAAGCCAAAATCAAAAACAACCTCTAAAAGTCATTTTTATAAACTTTTAAAGGTTAATTTTAAAATCTTTTGTAAATTTTTCTAAGTACTTTAAAAACGCCTCTATCATTAAGCTTATTATTTATCTCTTCTTCCATAATAACATTATCTGTATCATAACAAACACCATCGATAATAATCTTTTTCATTTTTTGTTTCTTTAACTTAAGTTTTGTCAAAGTGCACCAACACCATCTAATTTTTTTCATAAATCCTCCATTAAAATTATTTATTTAAATACTTCTTTCCAACTTTACTATCTAAAAGTGAAGCTTTCTTAATAACTTTAAATCCGTATTTCTCTTTAAGAAAATCAACCGTCTTTTCAAGCTCATTACTATCTTCTCTAACCTTTAAATCCTCAAATAAAGACACTTGATGACTAGAACTATCAGATAATTTATCCAATCTAACCCCAATTAATCTAACCCCATCATCAATATCCATTTCAGATAAAATATCCAAAGCCGTCTTGTAAATTTCTTCCGTCAAATTGGTCGCATTAACTAACTTTTTTTGATGACTAACTCTTTTAAAAAATCTATCCTTTAAAGTAACCACCACTACTGACGCATATTTTTTCTGCTTTCGAAGTCTAATAGCCACATTTTCAGATAAAGCCAGTAAATAAGGTTCAAGTTCCTCTTTAGAAAAAATATTTCTATTCAAAGTTGTTTCATTGCCAATACCTTTAGGTTCACTCGCTTCACTTATAACAACATCAGAACCTTTACCAAGCGCCGCGTCTATCATATCCCTAGACTGATTCTTAAAATACTTATATAAAAAATGATAATCCGTATGCGCTAAATCATAAATAGAATTTATATTTAAATTGTGTAATTTTATAGCTGTTTTCTTACCAATTCCAAAAAGCTCATCAACCTTTAAAGGCCACATCTTAATTGAAACTTCATCTTCATATAAAGTATGTACCTTATAAGGCTTTGAAAAATCAGAAGCCATCTTCGCACATAACTTATTATTGCCAATACCAATATTTACCGTAAAACCCAAAGTATCATATATCTCTTTTTTTAACTTATAAGCAAACTCCACCTCATCGCCATATAAATGTTTAACTGGAGTATAATCTAAAAAACACTCATCAATACTCATCTGCTCTATATCTGGAGAATACTTCCTAATCAAATTAAGCATACTGTCACTCATCTTTTTATAAAAATTATAATCTGGTGGATAAACCTTTAAATTAGGGCATTTCCTCTTCGCACTATAAAGACTCTCTGCCGTCACAACCCCTCTTTTCTTAGCCGGATTAGACTTAGCCAGCACAATACCTTTCCGTGCTTTCTCATCCCCACCAATAACCGCATAAGTATTTCTAATATCCGTTTTAAAACCCTTTTTCAAATATAAAACTGCGGTCCAAGATAAAAAAGCATTATTAACATCAATATGCATAATGATTTTTTTCTTTAACATCACCCATATTAATTATATCACGAACATTATTTCGAAAAAAGCCTAAAAGCTTTAAAAAGCTTGCAAAAAAATATAACAAATAATTATGTTTTTGCGATAAAAAAATACCTAACTCATCAAATAAATTAGGTATCCTAAACCTCATTATCCTCTTTCTCCAGTATAATACTTACCATAAGTAAACTTATCACGTGAAATAAAAGAATAAGCCGTCGTTTGAACCACATCATTAGCTAAAGTTTTTAACTTATCGCCACCTTTAATCGCATCAACCATAACCTTATATAAACCAAGTCTTTTAGCAAAAATCATATCTAAATAAAAAGAATCACCAACCATCATCGTCATTTTAGGTGTAGAAACACCATTAAATAAAATATTATTAACTAAAACAAAATCACCACTAAACGGTTTTTTAGCCCCTGAGATAAAATTAACATTTAATCTTCTAGCCACCGGTTCTACTCTTTTATATGAACCACTTGAATAAAGACCAGGTAAAATGCCAATACACTTAATATGATTAAATAAATCAGCGAGTTCATCTGTTACCTTTCTATCGTCAAATGGTAAAATTGTACAGTCGACATCAAAAAGTGCGAATTTAATATTATTATCATATAATTTCACATAATCTATATCATAAACACTTTTAACATACGTATCTGGAATAATATCATCTAAATCCATAAACTTTTCCTCTTTCCTAAGTTCATTAGTATATCATAGCAAATAAAAATGTCAAAACACATTATTCTGACATTTTATTTTCAACATACTCTAAAACCTCATTTTCTGTTTTACTAAAATCGTCATAATTAGTTTCAAACCATTTCAATCTCATTTGATTTTTAAACCAAGTATACTGCCTTTTCGCATATTTTCTACTCTTACTTTTAATTAAGTCTATTGCCTCTTCTAAACTAATCTTCCCATCAAAATAATCAAATAATTCCTTAGGACCAATTGGTGTCATAATTGCCTTAGACCTAAAACCTAAATCATAAATCGCTTTAGCCTCCTCAATTAAGCCCTCTGAAACCATCTTATCCACTCTTTTATTTATTTTATAATATAAAATCTCTCTATCAGCAGTAAGACCAATAAAAATTGTATCATAAAGTAATTTAAAATCCTTCTCCTTCTCACTATAAGGCTTTCCATTAGCTCTATAATAATTAAGTGCACTAATAACCCTAACCCTATTATTCAAATGAATACTCGTATTAGGATCAACCGATAAAAGCATTTTATAAAGCTCATCATTACTTACCCCTTCATAATCATCACAAAGTTTATTTTCAAACTTATAATCGTATATAGCCGCATTAATATAAAGACCACTACCACCAACTAATATAGGTACCTTACCTCTTGATAAAATATCATCAATTGCCGCTCTCGCATCTTTTTGATAATCAAATACAGTATAATCTTCTCTTAAATCTTTTTCATCAAATAAATAATGTTTAATCCCCTCAGTATCTTTAATCTTATTAGTCGCAATATCAAGCCCTTTATATATCTGCGTACTATCCGCATTTATAATCTCTCCATTAAGTTTATGAGCCAAAAAAATACCTAAATCAGACTTACCAGTCGCCGTGGGTCCTGTAATTACAATAACCATATCATCACCTACTTTATAAGCATACTATCGCCAAATGAAAAAAATCGGTATCTATTTTTAATAGCTTCATTATATGCTTTCATAATATTATCCTTACCAGCTAAAGCACTTACCAGCATTACTAAAGTTGACTTTGGTAAATGAAAATTTGTAATTAAATAATCTATTGCCTTAAATTGATAACCTGGATATATAAATATATCTGTCCAGCCAGAGCATCCTTTAAAAGTCCCATATAAACTATAAATAGTCTCAAGTGTTCTAGTTGAAGTAGTCCCAACCGCAATAATTTTATGACCACTTGCTTTAGTTTCATTTAAAAGATCAGCTACATAATCACTCATCACATAATATTCGCTATGCATCTTATGTTTGGTCACATCAACAACATTAACCGGCCTAAAAGTACCCAAACCAACATGTAAAGTTACATAAGCAATATTTATTCCCTTATCTTTTATCTTATTAAGTAAATCAGCTGTAAAATGTAAACCAGCTGTAGGAGCAGCCGCACTACCCATATTTTTTGCATAAACAGTTTGATATCTGTCCTTTTCTTTTAACTTCTCATGAATATAAGGAGGAAGTGGCATCTCCCCAAGCTCATCTAATATTTCATATAAAATTCCTTTATATTCAAGTTTAAACTTTCTAATTCCCTCATCTAAAACCTTAACACATACGGCTTTCAGTTTACCATCACCAAAAGAAATAATTGTACCTTCCTTTATTCTCTTAGCTGGTTTTGTTAAACACTCCCATATATTATTGCCATCATCTTTTAAAAGTAAAAGTTCAACTACCGCCCCAGTTTCCTCTTTGACACCATAAAGTCTAGCAGGCATAACCTTCGTATCATTCAAAACCAAAGTGTCGCCCTTTTCCATATAATCTATTATATCAAAAAAATGTTTGTGACTAATATCACCAGTTTTTTTATCCAAAACTAAAAGACGTGAAGCATCACGTTTTTCAAGTGGAGTTTGCGCAATTAACTCTTCTGGTAAATAAAAATCAAAATCATAAGTTTTCATAAAATCACATCCTAAAATAAAGTATCTTGCTTACTTTTTTTCAAATAATGATACGCCTTTTCTGTAACCATTCTTCCCCTACTAGTTCTTTTTAAAAATCCATTTTGAAGTAAATAAGGCTCGTAAACATCTTCAATAGTTGAAGCCTCCTCGCCAATACTAGAAGCTAAAGCATCCACCCCAACTGGACCACCATTAAATTTTTCTATAATTGAATTAAGCAAATTATAATCAGTCGCATCAAGACCAAAAGCATCAACCTTAAGTTTATCTAACGCTAACTTTGTAATATCTAAATCGATATTTCCATCACCCATAACTAAAGCATAATCACGAACCCTTTTAAAAAGTCTGTTAGCTATACGAGGTGTTCCCCTACTTCTCTTCGCAAGTTCCCTTGCTGCATCTTCTGAAATTGGTGAATTTAAAACCCTACTAGTTCTAAGTACAATTTGCTTAAGCTCATCTTCTGTATAAAAATTAAGTTTAGAGACAATTCCAAACCTGTCACGTAAAGGTCCCGTTAAATCACCGGCCCTTGTTGTAGCCCCAACCAACGTAAAAGGTGGTAAATCAATCGTAATATTCCGACTCGAAGCATCCTGACCTACAATAATATCAAGTTTAAAATCCTCCATAGCTGAATATAAAATTTCTTCAATAAACCTTGGAATTCGATGTATCTCATCAATAAATAAAACATCTCCAGGCTCTAAAGTAGAAAGCACAGCAGCTAAATCACCACTTTTTTCAATAGCCGGTCCACTAGTAGTCTTTATATTACTACCCATCTCATTGGCAATAATATAAGCCATTGTCGTCTTACCAAGTCCAGGAGGGCCATATAAAAGTACATGATCTAAAGCCTCGCCACGCATCCTAGCCGCTTTCATAAAAATATTTAAATTTTCCTTTAACTCTGACTGTCCAATATACTCATCGATACTATCAGGTCTAATTGAAACTTCAAAATTATCTTCATTCATCTGTTCACCACTAACTAACCTAGCCATCATATCGCCTCCTTATTTTAAAAGTAATTTCAAGGCCTCTTTTATCTGCATTTCAATATCTAAAGAACCATCAACCCTCTTTATAACTTTATTAATATCAGCCTGTTTATATCCTAAACTCCTAAGTGCATCTGAAAGCTCATCACTAACCTCTAAGCCAGTATCCTCACCTTTAGCAAGCTTACCTTTTAAATCTAAAATAATCTGTCTAGCAACCTTATCACCAATTTTAGGAAACTTCTTTAAATAAAGAATATTTTCCCTTTCAATCGCATCAATAATCCCCGAAGGAGACCCCGTCGCAAGCATTGGTAAAGCCATCTTACACCCAAGTCCCTTAACTGAAGTTAGTTTTAAAAAAAGATTTTTCTCATCTAAAGTTTTAAAACCATATAAAGTTATTTCATCTTCTCTAACGTGCTGATACAAATAAACCGTATATTCCTTATCTATATCAAAAGAATAAGGACTAGCTGTATAAATTAAATACCCAACCCCATTATTATCTAAAACTATATAATCACTTTGGATATCTTTAATAAAACCTTTAATATATGCATACATAAAACCACCTATCTAATTATAACACGTATAAGCCTATTTTTAAAAGAAAAAAGCCAACCGAATTAAAATTTACGGTTGACAAACTTTGAAAACATTAAACCTAAGAAAATCATATAAACAAGTACATATAGAAACATTATAATTTCATTAAATGTTCCAAAATCAAAAGACTTTATAATAGCTGGTATACTCTCTGGTATAAAATCAAAAAATCCAAAAGCATTATCGCGAACAATATACGTCTTTAAATATGTAACTATTCTCAAAAATATATCAATCATTACAAAAGAATATACAAACGCATTAAAATCTTTAAAAAATATAATCACTAAAACAAGTATAATTACTAAAACAATAACTGGAATTGTCACTTTACCCCTCCTATCAAACTATCATAATACTTAGGAAAATCTCCCTTTTCAACATCATAAATATCAATCGTTAAAATTCCCATATTATTTAAACCTCGAAATTGATAATAATTGCTTAAATCAAGCTTATACATATAAATATCGTTTTCTTTTTTATAAACATATACCATAATATTATAATTATTAGCTAAAGATAAATCAGCCTCCACATCATATTCATATAAATTTAAAAATCTTGAAAGTGGAACAATATATTCTAAAGCATTATTATAAATACTATAATTTAAATTGCTTATCAAACTGTCAATTAAATCTGGAGTAATTTTCAAAACATTTAAATCAAAATTATCTATAACTTCTAAACTTTGATTATTAACTAAATAAACATTTTGCTCATCATAATAATAACGATTACCTTCAAAGAAAAATTCTAACTTACCATCATAACTTTCTCCAAAAATCTTCAAATTATTATTCGTATATGTAAATTTATAACTAGTGAAATTATTTCTATCATTTTCTAAATTAGCATTATTATCTAAAGAAAATCCTTTTACAAATAAAATAGCTATAAAAATAAATATAAACCATAAAACAAGTGATATTATAGGTTTTAACTTTGAATCAGCCCGCATCTCTTTAAATTTTTGATAATATTCTTTTATTTTCTTAAACATCTTACTCTAACACTTTACCAATAAGTTTATCATGATAACCATTGATAAAATCTACTGCTTTCATTTTCTTTTTACCTTCAGGCTGAATTTCTGTAAACACAACCTCGCCATTACTACACTTAACCCCAAAGCCATACTTATAAATAGATGTTATCTCACCAGGTAAAGCCTTATCAAAAATATTATCAGTCCTATAACATTTCCAAACTTTCATAATTTTATTATCTAAAATGCAGTAAGCTCCAGGCCAAGCATTTAAACCTCTAACTTGATTATAAATCTTCTTTGAAGTTTTGGTAAAATCTATCTTTTCATCCTTCCTAGTTATATTAAAACCATAAGTTACCAAAGACTCATCTTGCGCTACCCTTTTATTTGTACCATCTAATATACTAGGTAAAGTGTCCAAAAGTAAATCACGGCCCATTAAAGAAAGTTTGTCATGTAAAGTAGAAACTGTATCATCATCACTAATTTCTATCTCTTTTTGGCTAATAATATCACCACTATCCATACTCTCAGCCATATACATAATTGTCACACCAGTCTTTGTATAACCATCTATTATAGCATGATGTATTGGCGCACCACCTCTAAGTTTTGGTAAAAGTGAAGCATGTACATTAATACAACCAAGCTTTGGAATAAGTAATAACTCTAAAGGTAAAATTTGACCATAAGCACAAGTAATAATTAAATCAGGCGAAAGCGCATTTATCTCCTGTAAAGCATCCTTGATTTTATTTGGCTGAAGACACAAAATATTATTTTTTAAAGCTATCTCCTTAATAGGAGACATTTTAACCTCACCATTTCTGCCAACCGGCCTATCTGGTTGCGTTACAATCGCCCTAACCTTATATTTAGTAAGTAACCCCTCAAATACAGGTGCACTAAATAAAGGTGTTCCCATAAAAATAATTGTTGGCTCTTTTTTTATTTCAATACTGTCAAAATCCATATTATCACCTTAATAATAATTTTACCACATTTTAATATTAAATTAAAACTAAATTGTTAAAGGATTTAAATCTATATCCACATTAATACTCTTTTTATAATTATCTTGAATAAACTTTAAATGTTTCAAAATATCTTTTGTGTTTTTAAACTTAATAATTATCTGCACATAATATATATTATTTATCCTTGGCATCATACAAGAAGCTGGTCCTAAAACAATTGCCTTCAAATTATTTTTTAAATATATAAAAATATTACTAGCTTCCTTAAACACCTCTTCATAACGCCTGCCACTTACTTTAATCAAACAAAGATTATAAAATGGTGGATATTTTAAAGTATGCCTTATTCTCATCTCTTCAGCATAAAAAGTTTCATAATCATTTTCCTTAGCACACAAAATACTATAATGATTAATATTAAATCCTTGAATAATAACCTCACCATCTATTTTATCTCTA
>CALVRS010000087.1 GCA_944358725.1 uncultured Bacilli bacterium | reverse complement strand
TTTCTTTTTTAATTCATCTCTTGAGACCGTAGGCATTTAGGATCTCCTTTTGTTTTTCAAACATTATTTTTTCCTCGTCTTTAGTCATATGATCATACCCTAGTAAGTGCAGAAGTCCATGGACTGTTAAAAAGCCCATTTCTCTTTTTTCACTATGGCCATATTCTTTGGCTTGCTCTTTCATTTTAGATACGCATATATAAATATCTCCTAGCAACCTTCCAAATTCAAATGGGATATTAGCTTCGCCATCTTCTAGAGCAAAGCTAATGACATCAGTTTCTCTATCAACGCCTCGGTAATCACGATTAATTTTAGTTATTGTATCTTTATCTACAAAAATGACATTGAAAATGACGTTTTGCAAGTTTTCATGTTTTAAGGCAAATTCGATTATTTTTTTTTCTTCATCTAGGTCAATTTGTTCTTTTGTTTGATTAAATACTTCAAAATGGTTCATGATTATACTCCTAACTTTATTAAGTTAAACATGTACATAGCCATTAAAATACTACATAACACTATAATTATATTATAAACTATGGGATTTTTCAATACTGCTGGCAGGTGGTCTTTTAGGCCACATATTATTTTATATATTAAGTATCCAATCATTCCTCCTAGGACGTTTAGGATGATATCATCTATGTCAAAAACTCTACCGATTAAAAGTTGTGTGGTTTCAATGGCAAAAGATACTAAAAGAACTAGGAAGAAAGCAGATTTTGGTTTTTTTAGATTTAAATAATATGAGACAAAAAAACCATAAGGTACAAACATGATAATGTTACCTAGGACATTTTTGATGAAAAGATTACTTCCAAAGTTATATCTTAGCATTTCTTTAAACGGGATAAAGTTTGAATTTGACCAACTAACATCGCCAAAGGTTACAACGTAGAAAAGGCATAGAACATATATGATAAATGTTAAGGCTAGAAGTTCTTTATATAATATGAATTTTTGTTTATTTTTTATAAGATAAACTAGACGCATGCTGATGGCTATAACGCTACTAATTAATATGGTGGGCCATACTTCGCCTAGTATTTCAAGTAAGCTTTGTCTAATCATTTACATCACCCAATTTGTTTATAATCTGTTATGTTTTCGTATACGGCAAAAAACATTTCAACTTCTACTATACTCTCTTTTACAGTACTTTTCAAATATTTACTACGGATGATGTATTCGTCTTTAGAAAGTTTGGCTTGAATTTCTTTTGTTGCTTTTTGTTTTGCCTGACTTATGGCTTGCTCAGGAGTTAGAATTTCATCTTTGACAATGGTTTTTGTTTGTTTTTGTTTGACTAGTTTTAGTGGTATAAGGTTATGTTTTAATATTTCTGTTTCTTCTATTTTTTTTGTTTTGAATTTATTTAAGGTAAGTTCTAGGGTATGATTTAAAAATTTTATGGCATAAATATTTTTCTTTTGATTTGTTTTTTCTTCTTTAAAGGTTAAAAAGGGATATTCTGTCTTGGTTATATACCATACTTCGGCATAGGCTTTACCTTCTGCTCTTACCCTACCTTTTACTTCTTCATTAAAGATTAGTTCGCCATTTATAATTAGATCGCCTTTTTTGACATAATCATTCATGTCTTTGACGATGTCGCCTTTTTCAGCGATGACTTTTTTTAAAATACCATCTTTTTTAGCGACGATATTTCTTGGAGTTTTATTTTCATCTTTTTTATAGATGGTACGTTCTTCTACTTTAACTGAGTATTTTGTTCCATTTTCTTCAATTTCAAGCCATTCTATTTTATCTGGATATTTATTTAATATTTTTTCTTTAATTTTATTTATTTCATTATATGATTTTTTGGGTGAAAATTTTTTGATTCCTTCTTTATTTAATTCTTTTAAAATAAGGTTTCTTAATTCTTTATTTTGATGGATGACTTCTACTTTAAATATGATATTGGTAAAGAAGATAAAGATTATGAAGGCAAATATGGTTATGATGATTATATGTTTAGAGAGTTTTAAATTTTGTTTTATTTTTATTAAACCGAAAACATCTAATTCGGTTATTTCATAGATGCTTTTTATTTTTAGTATTGTTTGATAATCTTTTTTATAGATGATAATATCGGCTTCGTTTTTATTTTTATATTTTATAGAAAGTATTTCTATTTTATTTGTTTTTAGTTTTTTGATGAACCTATTGATGTTTCTTCCTTTGATATTTAAGGAAATTTTACTTATTAGTTTTTCAAACATGAAATGTGATTGTTTTGATTTTCCCTAATATTAAAAGTTCATCATTTAATAGTTTTGATATGGTTAGGTTTTCGCCTTGAATATTTACTTTTCCATTTATAAATTTGACTATAATTTGGCTATCATCAAAGTGATCTATATCTTGATAGTTTAAAATGTCGATTTTATTTGGTAAAACAGTTATTTTAAATTCATTTTCTAAGATATAAGAATGCAACTCATCAAACATGAAAAATCACCCATATAATTTTATGGGTGTTTTTACGTAAATATACTAATAAATAGATATTACTTCATCATAAATATGAAATTTATAATTCATTTTAATCACCAAATATATTTTAATATTTGTATTATGAAAAGAATGTCAAAAAAGGTAAATAGTTAATTATTTGCTTTTATTTTATCAATAAAGTTAGGGTCAAATTTGTTTTTAAAATATTCTGGATCATCACCATAAAATGCTGGATAAGCTGTTTTGTTGCTTTCAGTCAATGATTCGTTATTTTGAAAATCAAGCAAGCATGTAGTCAGGAAGAGAAAATCACTATTTGCTTCATTTATGGCATATATTGTATATTCTGATTTTATGGTTTCACAATTATCAAATTTAATTGTAGAAATCATTTTATCGTTTTGATAAATTAAATAATAATATCCAGATTTTTCTAGTGTTAATGGATAAATAAAATAATTTTGGCCTTTCCAAATTGCCGCATAATATGTATTAGCTTTTGCTGTAAATAGACCATGCGGTCTTTCAAGATAATATCTACGTATCTTACATACTAACTGTCCATTTTCGTAAATATTAAATTCATTATTATGAACAAGAAGGCATGATTTATTACCTAAGTCTTTTTTATATCCAATTAGATTTTTTTTAAAGCCTTATGGACATTCAATTGGAGAAAAATCAAAATTGTATTCAGATTTTCCTTTCATAGTTCCTGTGGCATTTATGTATACAGATATTTTCTTTTCAGGGGCAAAAAAACTTTCTGCAGATAGGCTATCATTTATATATGCTTCATATTTGATTGAAGCCTCTTTTGATTGCAGTGGTCCAATTGATATTGAAACTCCACTTTCTCCATATCCTCTAACTTGTTTTACTTTAATAATCATTTTATATCATCATTTATATTTTATCATAGGAAAAATAATTTTTTTCTTTTAAAATATATATTTTACTATTTTTTACATTTACTTTTTAAATTAGAAAAAAGCAAATAGTTAAAATTATTTGCTTTTAGTATCTTTAAACATTTCAGAAATAGTTGTTCCTAAAGTTGCTAAATCTTGTAGGTTAGATGGAACAATTATTTTGGTAGCCTGGCCATTAGCCATTTTAGCTAAAGCATCAAAACTTCTTAATGTAAGTACTGATTTATCAGCTCCAGCTTCTTTTAATTTACGAATGGCTTCAGCTTCGGCTTCACTTCTTTTTAATATAGCTTCAGCTTCTCCTTCGGCTTTTTTTATTTGAGCTTCTTTAGCTGCTTCAGCTTGTAATATAAGGCTTTCTTTATTACCTTCGGCTATTAGAACGCTTGATTTCTTTTCTCCTTCAGCTTGGAGTATTTTTTCTCTTCTTTCTCTTTCAGCACGCATTTGTTTTTCCATAGCTTCTTGAATATCATGAGGTGGCAAGATGTTTTTAACTTCGACACGGTTAATTTTTATACCCCATGGATTAGTTGCTTCATCTAAGATCGAACGCATTTTAGAATTTATGATGTCTCTTGAGGTTAATGTTTGATCTAATTCTAACTCACCAATAATATTTCTTAAGGTTGTAGCAGTTAGATTTTCGATGGCTCTAACAGGACTTTCAACTCCATAAGTGTATAGTTTTGGATCTGTTATTTGATAGTAAACTACAGTATCAATTTGCATGGTGACGTTGTCTTTTGTAATAACAGGTTGTGGTGGGAAGTCTTTTACTTTTTCTTTTAAGCTAATAATACCGACTCCAGCAAATCTGTCAATAAAAGGAATTTTAAAGTGAAGGCCATTTGACCAAGTTGTATAATATGAACCTAATCTTTCAATGATATAGCACATTGACTGCGGAACAATTTTGACATTTGGAATAATGATAACTAAGACTAATACTAAAATAACAATTAAAACTGACATTATTTATCTCCTACTTTCTCTACTTTGATTTTTACCCCTTTTATTTCTAACACTTTAACCAAGGCTCCTTTTTCTATTTTACTATCTGCATAAGCGGTCCAAAGTTTACCATCGACTTTAACTTCGCCATCTTCATTTTTTAAAATAGTCTCTGTTACTATTCCTGTCATATCAATTATTCTATCGATGTTAGTTCTCGTTTTATGACTTTTAACGAATTTGGTTAGAAATGGTTTGGTGGTAATTAATAATATGACACCAAGTATGACAAATGAACCGAATTGAATTAAATAGTTATCTACAAATAGTGATATTATTAGGGCAAATATGCCACTTACAACAAACCAAATGGTGGTAAGATTGACAGTGGCTATTTCTATTAGTGTAAGTAAAATGACGATAATTAACCATACTATCCATTGTTCCAATTTTATCAACTCCTATTTAATAGTATAGCATAGTGAATATTAAATTACAATAAAAGCGTCAAAAATTTGACGCTTAATTTTATCTAGTACGACCTTTAGTTTGCTCTTTAGTAGATAGTTCTTCTTCGGCCTGTTTTCTAGCTTCTTCCCAAGTCATTTCTTTATTATTACTATATATTTCTAAAGCTCTTTGTCCGATTTCAGATTGACGTTTAGCTTCTGCATATACCGCTTCACTATTTTCTTCACTTGTAATTGGAGAAGTTTTCCAATTAGGTGTTACTTCGCCATTAGATACTGTTATGTTGCCTGGATAATCAGGATTAGTTGATTCTAAAACTATATTTTGCTCTACTGGCTTGATTTCAATTTCAGGATTTTCGAATTCTTCACTAAGTTCGCCGACTAATGAGTTTTCTTCTTGAGGAGTGACTACTACATTTTTTTCTTCTTTTGGCTCTTCGGCTTTTTTAGTTTCTTCTACGGTTTGGAAAGCTTGTGCTAGTTTTTCTTGCATGTCTTTATTTGAAGCTACTGTTTCAGTTTTTTTAGCTTTTTGTTTTTCACGTTTAGCTTTCATTTTTGCTAATTCTTCTTGATAGATTTGTTCTACTCTTTCTTTAGAATCTTTTGGTGTTAACTGTTCAACAATATCATCCATTTCTTGAATTTTTGCACTAGCTTTATCACTTTCTTCATTTAAACCTTTGATGGTATCGGTAGCTACTTTATTTTGTTCATTTAGATTAGCGTTTTCACTTCTTAATCTACTAATTTCTTCTTTATGATGAGCAATATTTTGTTTATTTTCTTTGATGTTAGCTTTTCTATTTTCTATTTCAGTTTCTAATTCTTTTCTATTTTCTTCTCTTTTTTCTTCTTCAGCTTGAGTTATTCTTTTGATTGTTTCAGCTTGATCTAATCTGATTTTTTTGAAGTTTGCAGCTGAAAGTAAATAATCGCCATTTTTTGTTTTATTTTCTTTTTCTTCAGCTGAGAATGAATTATAGTAGTCTTCCCAAGTATTAAATTTAATAAGGTCACCATATTTTTTGTTTAATTCAGATAAATGATCTTTGTCTGATATTTTTTGAACTTTAGGCAAAGGTAAAACGTTTATTTTTATTGGTTTTGATTTTTTTTCTGATTTTTTTTGTTCGCTTGCTTTTATGAATTCTTCTTTGTCTATATGTCTTGGAGAGATGACATTAGTAGGTTCAGCAATTTCTGGCTCTTCTTTTGGTGTTTCTTGTTCTTCTTTCTCTTTATTTCTATGAAATAAATTACCGAAGATTGAAGTTTTTGGCGCTTCTTCTTTATTTTCTTCTATTTTTGGAGTAGGAGTTTCTTCTATATTTACCTCTTCTTCTGGTTGTTTATTTAAAGATTCTTCATTTACCACTTCTTCTGTTTGGTTATTTAAAATCTCTTCATTTACTTCTTCTGTCTGTTTACTATTTTGTAATTTTTCACTTAAATTTCCAAACATATCTGATAGTTTTTGTGCGGCTTTTGCGACAAAGAATTTTACTCCATTAAAAATACTAATATTTTCGCCATTTTTTATTTTTTCATAAATTTTTCTAAATGCATTAGTTCTTTTAGCATTTATATTGATTTTACGTTCTTCATTTAAATCTGCATTTATTGTTTTATCTATTAATGCCATTTTAATCACTCCTCATTTCTAATAATTTCACGCATTACTTCTTTGACTTCTTTCCATTCGTCATCTGGAATTTTATCTAATTGATAACCTTTATCTGTTTCATTTAAAACGGCTGCATGAATTGTTTCCATGTTTTTTTCATCAACTTCATTAAATGTATACAAGATATATTTTTTACCTGTTTTTTCTAGTTCAAAACATAGTAATATTTCGGCTTCTACTTCTTCTCCGTTTGGTTTTTTTACTTTAAGTATTTGCTGGTTATCCATAAAAACCCCCTCCATTCTATCATTAATTATAACATACGCTTTTTTGATTGACAACTTTTTTGAGTTAAATTTTACTTTTTTTAGACACTTTTTAGTTTGATTTTGAATGGTTATTTAATTTATTATAGACTTTTCTTTATGATGTTTTTTGTCAATTTATGTCTATTTATTATAAATTATTTTG
>CALVRS010000086.1 GCA_944358725.1 uncultured Bacilli bacterium | reverse complement strand
AATACACCTAAGAAAAAGAAATATAAAGCGAAAACCCACTGAAAGCTCTAGAACAAGAACTAATAGATTAATTAGTTCTTTTTGCTATAATAAAAAAAAAAAATATGTTAAAATAATCTATAAAGAGGTGTAAACGTGGACTACTTAGAAAATAAATTAAATCCTTATCAAACAATTCAAAAATTTATGCCAAATATCATAGATGCATTTACTGAATATTATGGTAAAGAAAATAAAACACTAATCGAAAATAAATTTCAAAACATGCTTCTAATATGCAGCTTATCACCAGAAACTAAAGAAAGATGTCTAAAAGAAAATAACATAAATGATAAAGAAAAATATCAAAAACACTTTGAGTATATAAATAAATGTCACCAACTAAAAAAACTTATTCATAAAAAATATATGGATAAATTAGTCGATCATTTCAAATCATTATTTCCAAAAGAAGAATTAGAAACCTATTATCAAAAGGGAAAAATAACTGGTAAAATGTATCTATATCTAGCCACAAGATTAGAAATAATGCCAGCCATATCCTTGTTCAGTAAAGAAAACGATGAAATACTTAAAACCTCATCGTCAAAAAGTCATCAAAAAAACGCCATAATTGCCAGCCGCATTGATTTTTTTAAAAATCAAAACATCGATTTAAAAGATGATTATTATAGCTATATGAACCATCAAGATTGCTTAAACTTAATTCCCTCAAAAGACATCATAGATGAAATATTAGACTATAAAGAAGAAATGGAAACATTAATGTACCATGAATACTATGAAAACCTGCCAGAATATATTCAAAATAAAAAATTAATAGATAAAGAAAACTTTCTCAATAAAAATATCTTTAAACCCATAAACTTAACTTATGATAATCCATATGTAACCCCTAATTTAAAACTAATAAATAAAAAATTAGTGCCATATCCTTTAGTCAATATTGTCTTTAATAATTATAACGAATATATCGATAAATATATTATTCATGAATTAAATCATGTCTACGAACTAACTTTAAATGATAATCTAGATTATGTAATAGGCTGGGATAGTTTTAAAGACCCCATAATAAGTAATAAAGAAACTAAAAGACCATACCGTCTTTTTAATGAAATAATAAATGATCTTTTAGCCGAAGAAATAACCGCCTTACTTCATAAAAATAACATCTATATGTTTTATCCTAAAAAAGAGGCTAAAATAAAAGGTGGTACCAACTATGATCTAATTAGATTCTTAGTTCAAGATTTCTATAATATATTTAAAACCGATATCATAAAAAGTCGCCAAGGAAACATAAACTATATATTTAATATCTGCGGCGAAAAAAACTTTAACGAACTAAATAATCTCATAAATCAGTTCATGGAAGAAGATATATTTAAACTAGATCAAATACTAATCGATGTTAAACGAAATAAAAATAATCCAGGTACTCAAAAATATCAGCACTTCATCTTAAAAAAAGATCAAATAATTCAAAACATGCTAAAATATAAAACAAAAAATATAAATAGAAAGGAATTAATTTTATAAAAATTAATTATAAAGCAAATGATAGAATATTATTTAGACGAAAGCAATCTAGTACTTTTAAAAAAAGAAAATAAAATCCTATACCAATATAGTTTTGTCAAACATCTTTGGTATAGTCTGCCAGAAATAAGAAATCTCGAAAACACAAATTTAATTCATCAAATATCTGAGCAACAAGCTCAAACGTTAATTCAAAAAATAGATGAACTAATCCAAAAAAATAAAAAAACAAAAACCAAATAATAGCTACTTAAATCTAAAAATAAGTAGCCTTTTATTTGCACAAACCCCCAATTTCATGTATAATTGATACTAGTGTAAGGTGATAATATGTACTTAAAATCATTAAAAGCTCATGGCTTTAAATCATTTGCCGATAAAACAAACCTAGAATTTACAAATGGAATAAATGGCATAGTAGGTCCAAATGGTTCCGGTAAAAGTAATATCGTCGACGCCATCAGATGGGTCTTAGGCGAACAATCAGTTAAATCATTAAGAGGTAGTGACGCAATGAGTGACGTCATTTTTTCCGGTAGTAAATCACGCTCTCCTATGAACATTGCTTCAGTATCATTAGTCTTTGATAATAAAGATAAATATTTGCCATTAGACTACGGAGAAGTTGAAATCAAAAGAAGAGTATATAAAGATGGTACCAACGAATACTACCTAAACGGCGAAAAAGTAAGGCTAAAAGATCTAACTAATCTACTTTTAGATAGTTCAATCGCAAAAGAAAGCTTTAACATTATCTCTCAAGGTAAAATTGAAAGCATAATATCTAGTAAACCAGTAGATAGAAGAATCATCTTTGAAGAAGCTTCTGGCGTTTTAAAATATAAAAGAAGAAAAGAAGAAGCCTTAAAAAAATTAGATAAAACCCATGATAATAAAAAAAGAATAAACGATATTATTAAAGAACTCGAAGATAGACTAGAGCCATTAAAAGAAGCCCGTGATAAAGCCTTAAAATATCAAACATTAAATCAAAAATTAGAAAGTCTAGAACTTGCCCTAATTACTGAAGAAATAACAAGCATAAACTTCGAATATCAAAATAGCAAAGATAAAATAGATACTTTAAATAAAGAAGTAATCTCTCTTATGACCACCACCAATCAAAACGAAGCTAAAATTGCTAAATATAAAACAAACATCACATCTTTAGAAAATCAAATCAAAATCATGCAAAATAAAGTTCTAGAACTAACAACCCTTGCCGAGAGATTAAATAGTAAGAAAAACATCATCGAAGAGCGAAAAAAAAGCCAAATAGAAGACTATAAACTTCATCAAAATCTATTAGATCTAAAAGAAAAACACCTTGCGACAAAAAATGATATTGATAAACTAAAAGGCGAAATAAACATAATTCAAAAAGAAATCGATAAATATGAAACTGATATATTAAATAAAGAAAAAACCCAAAAAGAAATAAAAAATCAAAAACAAAATAATGAAGCCAAACTAACAAGCCTCATAAGAGAAAATAATAACCTAGAATTTAAAATTGAAAACCTCCAAAAATTAATATTAGCCGGTGGCGCCCTTCCACTTCCTGTAAAAAGTGTATTAAATAATCCTAAATTAAGAGGTATTCATAACGTCCTAGGAAACTTAATTGAAACCGAAGAAAAATACGCAACCGCCATCACCACTGCCTTAGGCTATAATGCCAATAACATCGTAACTGATAACGAAATTAGTGCTAAAGAAGCCATAAATTACTTAAAAACAATCGGCAGAGCAACCTTTTTCCCATTAAACATTATAAAGCCTAAATATATTGATAGTGAAACATTAAATAAATTAAAAAGTGAAAATGGTTATATCGATATTGCAAGTAACCTCGTAAAATATGATAATAAATATCAAAATATAATCTTAAACCAGCTCGGTAATATCATAATAACTAAAGATATTGATAGTGCAACTAATATAAGTAAATTAATAAAAAATCGCTATCGTATTGTAACTTTGTCGGGTGAAATAATTCACGTTGGTGGCTCTATGACTGGCGGAAAAAATAGTCAAACAAGAAGCATCATAAACGATAAATATGAGCTAGAAAATACTATCAAAACTAAAAATAAAAATCTAATCAAAATAAAAGATTTTGAAAATAATATCAATGAAATAGATTATAACCTAAAAGCCATAGAAGATAAAATATATCTTTTAAATAAAGAAAAAATGTTAAAAATAGAAACCCTAAACATCAAAAAAGAAAACCTAGATAACCTAAAAATAAACTTAGATAAAATAACTTTTGACATAAATAGTAATAATAAACTTTTAAATGGCGAATTATCCGCCGAAGAAGAAGAAATATTAGATAAATATTACGCTGCTTTAAAAACAAAAACCTCTTCTGAGCAAGCCCTTGAATCTTTAAATACTGAAAAGCAAAATTTAACCGAAGCTTTAGAAGACTATGAAGCATCACAGAAAAAAGGTAATACGCTTTATAATGCAAAATCAAATGAATTAAAAACCGAAGAAATAAACTCTAGTAGATTAGAAGTAAAATTAGATAATCTTTTAAATATCTTAACTGAAACTTATAACATGACCTATGAAAAAGCTAAAGAAAACTATAAACTAGAGATAGATAAAAACATCGCTAAAACCGAAGTAGGCAAACTAAAGAAAAAAATTAAAGAATTAGGAGTATTAAACCTAACTGCCCCAGAAGAATATGAAGAAGTAAATGAAAGATATACATTTCTAAGTAAACAAATAGAAGATTTAACCCAAGCCGAAAACACCTTGCTTGAAATAATAAATGAAATGGATAGAGTCATGATTAGTGAATTTAAAGATACCTTTAATAAAATAAATGAAAATTTTTCCGAAACCTTTAAAGAACTATTTAAAGGTGGCCATGCCAACTTAAAATTAACCGATCCAAATAACATCTTAGAAACAGGCGTTGAAATAATCGCCAGCCCTCCAGGAAAAAAACTAAGCAGTATAACTTTGCTTTCAGGTGGCGAAAAAACCCTAACCGCTATTAGTCTACTTTTTGCCATCATAAAATCTAAAACCTCTCCATTTTGTGTATTAGATGAAGTAGAAGCTGCTTTAGACGAAGCAAATGTCGATACCTTTGGAAAATACATTCAAAAATTAAAAGATAAATCGCAGTTCATAATAATTACCCATAAAAAGAAAACCATGGAATATGCCGATATTTTATATGGTATAACCATGCAAGAATCAGGTGTCAGTAAACTTGTCAGCGTTAAATTAGAAGATATCGAATAATATCTTCTTTTTCTTTGAAAAATAAAGATAAATCATGTATAATGTTAAAGGTGATGTAACAATGTTAAAAATTTTAAACCTTTCCTTAAGATATGGTAAAAGAATCCTGTTTGAAAACGTAAACTTAGAATTTACTGAAGGAAACTGCTATGGTGTAATCGGTGCTAATGGTGCTGGAAAATCCACTTTGTTAAAAATATTAACCGGTCAAATAGAAAGTACAACCGGCGAGGTAATCAAAGATAGAAATGATAGAATATCATAATTAAAACAAGATCATAATTTATATAATGATTATAGCGTATTAGACACCGTAATTATGGGTAATGATAAATTATATCAAATAATGAAAGAAAAAGAAGCCTTATATATGAAAGAAGATTTTACAAACGAAGATGGTATAAAAGTAGGGGAACTTGAAGCTGAATTTGAAGCCTTAAATGGCTGGGAAGCTGAAAGTAATGCCGCCATATTACTATCAGGTCTAGGTCTTCCAAATGACATATATGAAGAAAAAATGCAAAACATTCAAGATAAAGATAAAGTAAAAATCTTACTTGCCCAAGCCCTATTTGGAGAGCCAGATATCTTGCTTTTAGATGAACCAACCAACGGATTAGATATTCAAAGTAAAATATGGCTTGAAGATTTTCTTCAAGAATTTAAAGGCACAATAATTTTAGTATCTCATGATAGACATTTTTTAAATAAAGTATGTACCCATATGGTAGATATAGATAGACAGTCCATCAGATTAAGTATTGGTAACTATGATTTCTGGTATAAATCAAATGAACTTATGCAAAAACAAATAAAAGAAGCCAATAAAAAGAAAGAAGATAAAATAAAAGAATTGCAATCATTTATTGCTAGATTCTCAGCCAATGCCTCTAAATCAAAACAAGCCACATCCAGAAAAAAACTACTAGAAAAAATAACCTTAGATGAATTAAAACCATCTTCAAGAAAATATCCATATATCAACTTTGATTATGAAAGAAGACTTGGAAAAGAAATAATAACCTTAAGTAAAATAAACGTTGTAAAAGAAGGAAAAACGTTAATCAAAAACCTAACCTTAAATATAAAAAAAGATGATAAAATTGCTCTCATTGGCGAAAACGAAATAGCTAAAACCGCTTTACTTGAAATACTTGCTGAAGAAAATAAACCAGATAGCGGGGAAATAAAAAAAGGAACCACCGTTATAACTTCATACTTCCCAAAAAACCATGATAAATACTTCGAAGGAAATGAAAACCTAGTTGAATGGCTTAGAAAATTTTCTGAAAATAAAGAAGACGCTTTCGTTAGAGGCTTCCTAGGAAGAATGCTTTTTTCAGCCGATGAAGCCTTAAAAAAAGTAAATGTCTTGTCAGGTGGCGAAAAAGTAAGGTGTATGTTTGCCAAAATGATGTTAAATAAAGGTAATGTATTGTTATTAGATGAACCAACAAACCATCTAGATATTGAAAGCATAACCGCTCTAAATAATGGACTAAAAAAATTTGAAGGTCCAATTGTCTTTGCCACATATGATACAGAACTTATAAACACCCTTGCCAATAGATTAATATTAATCAAAGAAGACGGAACATACATCGATAAACAAATGACCTACGAAGAATATCTAGAAAAATTTCAAAAATAAAAATAACGTGCTAAACGCTATTTTTTTATACCTCTTTTCGAGAAATATCCTTACTTTGAAAACGATCCTTCCCATCAAAACTTTCAAAAAATACCCGGTATCCACATTCATGTGCAATACGTTCAATCATCTCAAAAGTAGGTTGGATAGTCTCCGTTTCATATTGTGATACTGTATTTCTAGCAACACCAGTAATTTTGCTTATTTGTGACTGCTTGTAATTATTCTTTCTTCTCATATACCTTAAAACATTTCCTATCATATTCATCACCATTAAAATTATCTCAAAATCAGACAATTTATTCTTGACATGTCTGTAATAAAGACATATAATAAAATTGTAAACTAAAAAATAAAAGAAAAATATAAAAAAATAAAGTGAGGATATAAAAATGAAAAAAATATTAAAAAATAGGATATTTATATTTATCTTAGGACTATTTATAGCAAGTAGTATTAGTGTTTTAGCCGCCACATATTTTGAAAGTAGTGCGGTTACTTATGATAATAAAGAAAGTGGACTTACTTCAACTGATGTTCAAGGCGCTATAGATGAGCTATATAATGCATGTAAAACCCCAGCAGTAGGAGGGGATGAAATTCTTGAAAAAGTTGATATAGTAACATCAGGCGATGGACTATATAAAGATGAATATGAAGAAGGAAGATACTTTTATAAAGGAGCAAATCCTAATAATTATGTAACGTTTAATAATGAAATGGCAGGCTGGCGAATAATTTTCATAGAATCAGATAAAACAATAAAAATAATGAGAATAGCAAGTATAGGGGAAATCAAGTGGGATGAAGGAGGAAGTAATAATTGGGCGGGCCCAGCCACATTAAATACATATTTGAATAGTACGTATTTGAATAACCAGTTAAATGAGGTGGCCAAAGATCAAATAGTAGCTAGTAATTTTAGCATAGGTAAAGTTACATATGGTAACAATAATATGAGTACACAAATAAATAATGAAAATTCAAATAAATGGTATGGGAAAGTAGCTTTGCCAACCTTGAGTGAATATATAAGAACAAATAGTAATAAAAACAGATGTGGAACATTTAATTTAATGAATAGCAATTATAGTAGTTGTGTAAGTACAGGTTGGATGGACTATAATAATTATTGGTGGACTTTGTCGCCTCATTCAGGCAACTCTTACAACGCGTACTATGTGAATTCACGCGGCCGCATCGAGTACGGCGATGTCGACTACTCTTATGGGTATGGGGTCCACCCAACAATTTACCTTTCCTCAAATATTAAAATCACTGGAGGAGATGGATCTCAAAATAATCCATATAGGTTTGAATAAAATAAAAAACGTTAGATTTTTGTGAAGTGATATTATAAAAGTAGACAACTACAAAAAAGGTAGAAGTCTACTTTTTTAGTGATAAAATTATAATTGAAGGAGGAATTATGAGAAAGAAAAATATGAGAACACCAGAAGAAAAAGCAAAA
>CALVRS010000085.1 GCA_944358725.1 uncultured Bacilli bacterium | reverse complement strand
AAAGAGATTGCAAAAAGTATGCTTGAAGCAAAAATGGAAGTATCAGAAATTATTAAATTTACAGGTTTATCCGAAAATGAAATTAATGAAATAAAATCTGAAGAAAGTTAATTTTCAGATTTTATTTATACTAATAATATGTTTAAAAAAACAAGTAATGATTTATCAAAAAAATTACTTGTTTTTTTTTTTTTTTTTTTTTTATATTTTTATATTTGATATAATAAAGGAGATAAAAAAACTATGAAAAATAAAGTAAAAGAGTTTATAAAAAGTTATTTACCAGGATTTATATTGGGAGTGATATCTGCGGCAGTAGTAGTGGTTTATGCTGAGACATGTTTTCCTTCTAATCAGGTAACTTATGATAATACTGCAAGTGGACTTTCTTCAAGTAATGTTCAAGGAGCAATCGATGAGCTTTATAATACATGTTTTCCGCCAAAAGCGAGTGATACAATTATTGAAAATGGTAATTTAGAAAAGGATGAATATGAATGTAGATATTTCTTTACTGGAGCAAATCCTAATAACTATATAACATTTAATGATGAAAAAGCTGGCTGGAGAATTATTTCAGTAGAATGTGATGGTACAATAAAAATAATTAGAGATATGAATAAAGATATTTCAGAAAAACAATGGAATAGTTATTATATTGGAAATAATAATTGGGCCAGACCTGCCAGTCTTAATACATATTTGAATAGTACTTATTATAATAGTTTGAATGCTACTGCTAAAAGTCAGATAGTAGCCAAAGATTGGAGTATTGGAGCATTGACAGAAAATAACAATAATTTAGAAGAACAAATAAAAGAAGAAAATTCAAATAAATGGACTGGAAATATTGCTTTACCAACAGTAAGTGAATATTTAAGAACAAATAATAATAAAGGTAGTTGTGATACTTTAAACTTGAATAATAATTCTAGTGGTTGTTTAACAACAAATTGGATGGATAATGATGTAACAAATTCTATAGGATATACTTGGACAATATCCATTCCTATGGGCGATAATTATTCTACATTTGCTATAAGCTACAATGGTGGTGTTTATTTGTATGATGCTTATCAAGCATATAGAGGAGTTAGACCTACTTTATATCTTTCATCAGATATTCAAATCACAGGAGGAGATGGCACACAGAATAATCCATATACTATAAATTAATCTAGTTTTTTTGCTAGATTTTTTTGTAAAGTAATGTTAATTTTCTTTGTTTACTTTTGTTTTTATTTTAAAAATGATATAATTGTTATGTAATAATGGAGAGGGTAAAATGGCAAAAAAGAAATCAAGAAAACAAAAGAAGGAAACTCCTTCTTATAGTATAGAACTTAAAGGTATTGTTTTAATTTTAATTATGATAATTGGTTGCTGTCCATTTGGAGTTACAGCGGATATTATTAAAGGTTTTGCTGGATTTTTAGCAGGTGGGTGGTATATTTTACCACTTATTGCGACTGGAGCAGCTGGTGTTTATATGATGGTTAAAAGAGAAAAACCAGATTTTTTGACATCTAGATTAGTTGGACTTTATGTTTTAGTTTTAGGTATTTTAATTTTATCACATACGGAATATATTAAAGCTCTTGGCAGTGAAGGTCTTTCTGCTTGGGAGATTATTACAGCAACTGTTGATAATTTAATGGCTTTTGTAAATCATACGGCGGATATTCAAGGCGGAGGTATGCTTGGGGCTATTTTTTCGGTAATTGGTGTTAAACTTCTTACTTTAGAGGGCACAAGAGTTATTTGTATAGCACTTATTATTTGTGGCACGATTATGTTTACAGGCATATCTATTTATGATGCAATAACTTATTTTAAAGATAAAGTTAAGCATGCTAAAGAAATTAAAATAAACAAAAAAGCTGAAAAAGCTGCTCATGAGGCTGAAGAAGAATACGAAAATGAAGATAAAAAAGTGGTTATTTCTTCAATTGATGAGCTTCCTAAGGAGATTTCAAAAGAAGAAAATACACCAGTAAAAGAAGAAATACATATGGATAGTAAGGGCTATAATAAACCACCAATTGGTTTACTTATTAAACCTAAAATAAAAAAAGAAGCAATTAAAGCTAATCAAGATAGTATTAAAGAAAATGTGACTGAACTTGAGAAAGTTATTAGAGATTTTGGTGTCGAGGGTAAAGTTGTAGCAGCTAATATCGGACCTTCAGTTACACAGTATGAACTTGAGATTAAATCAGGTACGAGACTTTCGAAAATTACGGCTTTAAATAAAGAAATCGCATTAGAATTAGGTGCTAGAGATGTTCGTATTCAGGCACCTATTCCTGGTAAGAAAACGGTTGGTGTTGAACTGCCTAACAAGTCAATTATGCCAGTTTCGATTAGAGAAATTTTAGAGGCTGTGCCTAAGGTTAAAGATAATTCTAAATTACTTGTGGCTTTAGGTAAGAGTATTATGGGAAATCCTATATGGTGTGAAATTGATAAAACACCACATTTGCTTGTAGCTGGTTCAACTGGTTCTGGTAAATCAGTATGTATAAATAGTATGATTACTTCGCTTTTGATGCGTACTAAACCTGATGAAGTTAAACTTGTTTTAGTTGACCCTAAGAAGGTTGAGCTTTCAATGTATAATGGAGTTCCGCATTTGCTTACGCCGGTAGTTACAGATCCTAAGAAAGCAAATATTGTCCTTCAAAAAATTGTTAAAATAATGGAGGATAGATACGATTTATTTGAAGGAAGTAAGACAAAAAATATTGCGGGTTATAATGCTTATGTTGATAAGAAAAATGAAAGTTTATCAGACGATGAGAAAATAAATAGACTTCCTTATATTGTTGTTATTATAGATGAGCTTGCTGATTTAATGTTAGTAGCAGCTAAAGAGGTTGAAGATTCAATTATGCGTATTACACAAATGGCAAGAGCGGCTGGTATTCATTTAATAGTAGCAACTCAAAGACCTAGTACTGATGTTATTACAGGTGTTGTTAAAGCTAATATTCCATCACGTATTTCTTTTGCAGTATCTTCAAGTATTGATTCTAGAACGATACTTGATATGAGTGGTGCTGAAAAGTTACTTGGTAAAGGTGATATGCTTTTCTTACCACAAGGTGAGAGCATTCCAACGCGTGTGCAAGGAACGTTTGTTAGCGATGATGAGATTAAAGCGGTTGTTGATTATACAATTTCTCAGCAAAAAGCGATGTATGATACGTCTTTGACAGTAGCTGATGAAGATAGAGGGGCAACGACTATGACAGAGGATGACGATTATGAGGAACCTTTATATAACGAGATTAGAGAATTTGTTATAACTCAAGGTAAAGCTTCGGCTTCTTTACTTCAAAGAAGATTTAGGCTTGGGTATAATAGAGCGGCGCGATGTATTGATTTACTTGAGGAGCGAGGAATAGTAGGTCCACCAAATGGTGCTAAACCGCGAGAGGTTTTAGTTAAACTTGAAAAGAAAGAAGAATAAAATGCAGTTGAGTTTGTATTTTATTCTTTTTATGTCTAGTTTTGACGAATTTGTTTTTTTGAAATTTAAAAAGTGTTAAAGTATGGTTGGTGATGATATGCTAGAGATAGATATGGCCTCGAAGTATGGAATTTTATTTGTGCGTCTTTTTGGAGAGTTGACGAAGGCAACACGAAAGAAATTAAATCAAGAGGTTGGAGATTTGATAAGAGAAGTTGGTATATTAAATGTTGTATTTAATTTAGAAAATGTAAGTGTACTTGATGAGAGTGGTTTTAAGACTCTTATTAGGTGTTATAAACTTTGTACACATAGTATGTTTTGCTTTAGTAAAAATAAGTTTGATTTTGATTTTAGTTTATTTAATGTAGTAACTGATGAGGTTTCGGCAGTAAAATTTATCAATGTTTAGGGGTGATAATTTTGAATATAAAGGAGGTTATTTTAGAAAATAGTAATTTGATTTATAGTATTGCTAGAAAATTTGATATAGGAAATATTGATGATTTATTTCAAGCTGGTTGTATAGGTATGATTGAGGCTTATAAGCGGTTTGATGAAAATAAAAATGTTAAGTTTACGACGTATGCTTATCCTTTTATTTTGGGACGAATTTCACAGTATGCGAGAGAAAATCATACTATTTGTTTGAGTAAAGATATGCTTCGTATGAAAAATAAAATTAATAAGGTTAAAGATTATTTGACACAGGAGTTTATGCGTGAGCCTTCAGAAAAGGAACTTAGTGATTATTTGAATATTCCTATTGATGATTTAAAAAATGTGATGAATTATCAAAGTGATGGGCTTAGTTTGGATGATGTTTATTTAGATAATTTGTCTTTGTATGATGTTATAGGATCTAAACAGTGTGATTATAGCAGTTTAATTTATTTAAAAAGTGAGATTGAAAATTTAGGAGAGCCAGAGAGGTCAATTTTAATTAAAAGGTATTTTGAAGATATGACACAATGTGAAACAGCATCTTTATTAGGACTTACACAAGTTGATGTGTCTAGACGTGAAAAAAAGGCATTAGTAAAACTTAGACAGATGAGCAATTGACAATTATAATTCATTAAATTATAATTAATTATAGGTGATAGTATGAAAAAGGGTTTTACGCTAGTTGAGTTGCTTGGAGTAATTGTGATTTTAGGCTTAATTGCTATGATTGCTATACCAACTATTAATGCAGCTTTAGAGTCTTCGAGAGATAAGGCATATGATGAACAGGTTAGGACGATTGTAGGTGCGGCAGAAACTTATATGTCAGAAAATTCAAAGAAGCTTCCAAGTATGACTAATGGTAGTTCGTGTTGTTTAAATGTCGATACGCTTCAAAAGGCTGGATTACTTAAGAGTGACGATATTAAAAATCCTAAATATAAAAAAGATAGTAATGAGCCTTTAGAGATGCATGAAAATTTTGATGGGTCAGTTGTCATTACCTTTACTAATAAATATGAATATAAGTATATGGATGCTACTTGCACTAATGAGTGTTAGTAGTTTTTTTGTATATGAAAATGTTTTTGGTTCATAATAAATTTAGGAGGAATTTGTTATGAGACAAAGTTATCAAGATATTGTAAGTAAAAATAGTCCAAAAGAAAATGTATTTATTAATGCGATAATTGCTTTTATCTCTGGTGGCGTGATGGGTGTTATTGGACAGTTTTTAATTGATGGTTATACAGTATGGTTTGATATTTCGACTAAGGAGGCGACGGTATGTATGCTTGTAACCTTGATATTTTTAAGTTGTCTTTTTACGTCACTTGGTTTTTTTGATAAGTTGGTTAATTTTTGTAAATGCGGTCTTATTATTCCGATTACGGGGTTTGCTCATGCGATGATGAGTGCAGCTTTAGAGTTTCGTAAAGAAGGATTGGTTACTGGAATTGGTATGAATATGTTTAAATTATCGGGTGCAGTAATTATTTTTGGAGTTGTCAGCAGTTTTGTTTTTAGTGTTATTAGAATGGTGGTTGGTCTTATATGACTTTTAAATTTAACAATGTTTATATAAATGATGTGGCAACAGTTACTGGTCCTTATGAAAAGGCAGGTCCTTTGGGAAAATATTTTGATATGTGTTATGATGATTTATATTTGCATCAGAAAAACTGGGAAGAGGCTGAAATTAAGCTAATTAAGGATAGTATCGATCTTTTAGTTAAAAAAAGCAGTGTTGGTGTTGATATGGTTGATTTGTTTATTGGTGGTGATTTATTAAATCAAATAGTGGCATCTAATTATGCGATGATGGATTTTAATAATAGTTTTATTGGTATTTATGCAGCTTGTGCGACAAGTACGCTTGGACTTATTTTAGGTAGTATGTTTATTGATAGTGGTTATATAAAAAAAGCGATTACTTTTACCTCTTCACATAATATGTCGGCTGAGAAACAGTATCGTTATCCTACTGAATATGGAGGTCCTAAGCCAAAAAGTACGACATTTACGGCAACTGGTAGTGCATCTGCTTTAATAAGTTCTTTGAAAGGTCCTATTAAAATTGAAAGTGGAACAGTTGGAGCGGTTATTAATTCTACAGTCAAAGATGTTTTCAATATGGGGGCTGTGATGGCTAAGGCGGCAGCTGATACTATTTTTAAACATTTGCAAGATACTGGACGAAGTATAGATGATTATGATTTGATTTTGACTGGTGATTTAGGTATTTACGGAATGAAAATTTTAAAGGATTATATGTTTTCAAAATATAATATTTGCCTTAAAAATTATAATGATACGGGGGTAATGCTTTATAATCTTGAAAGCCAGCCAGTTTATGCAGGAGCTAGTGGTCCTGCATGCGCTCCTTTAGTTACATATTCTTATATTTTTGATAAGATGCAAAAGGGAAAATATAAACGGGTTTTACTGGCGGCAACTGGGGCTTTGATGAGTCCGGCGATGGTTAATCATAAGCTTAATATTCCATCTATTTGTCATGCGATTAGTTTGGAGGCGATGGTATGATATATTTAAAGGCTTTTGTGTTTGCTGGTGCTTTTTGCGCTTTAGCTCAGATTATTTTAGATAAAACGAAGTTAACTCCTGGCCATATTACAGTAATATTTGTTGTTCTTGGTGCTTTTTTAGATGTATTTAATATATATGATAGATTTGTTTTATGGGCTGGTGGTGGAGCTTTAGTTCCTATTTTGAGCTTTGGTCACAATTTAACACATGGTGCACTTCAAGGATATAATTCTGATGGGGTATTGGGACTTTTTAGCGGAACTTTAGATTTGACGGCAGCTGGTATTAGTGCGGCAATTATTTTTTCATTTTTTATGGCTTTGATATTTGAGCCAAAAGATTAAATATCTATTTTGGATATTTTTTTCTTAGGAGCAATTGACAAACTTTCGTTCGCTTGTTAAAATTATATTTGGTTAATGTGATTGACAGGGGTGTTATAATATTATTAGTTTTGGATGTGGTAGTTTGTTTGTTGTTGGTTATAAAGCATTTAATAATGATTTTACAAATAGATATGGTATCAAATATGAAATTGGCGAGGTTTATCAGTGCCAAGGAGATTTAAAATGGGGGAATTTTGGCAATGGATTTCATATGTGTCACAATTTAGAGGATTGTTACAGATATTTTTCTTCTGACGATTCAGTGATGACGGAGGTTATTGGTTTTGGGAATATTTTAAAGTATGATGATGAGTATTATGGTTATTATGATATGTATGTATGTGAATGTATGCGTATTATTAGAGAGATTTCCCGAGCTGAAATTATTGATATGATGCTGCATACTTATTTGGAAAGACGTCTTCGTTTTATTAGGAATTTTAATTTGACGGAAGATGAGCTTAAGCTTTTTGAAGGAGTTGGTGTTTATGGACAAGATAGTAGTGAAGGGTGCAAGAGAAAACAATTTAAAAAATATTAATATTACTTTACCTAAGAATAAGTTAATTGTGATGACTGGTGTTTCTGGAAGTGGCAAGAGTAGTTTAGCTTTTGATACGATTTATGCGGAAGGTCAAAGGAGATATATTGAGAGTTTAAGTGCTTATGCCAGGCAGTTTTTAGGGGGCTCTGAAAAGCCAGATGTTGATAGTATTGACGGTCTTTCTCCGGCTATCAGTATTGATCAGAAGACGACTAATAAGAATCCACGTAGTACGGTCGGAACTGTTACGGAGATTTATGATTATTTAAGGCTTTTATTTGCGAGAATTGGAATACCTTACTGTCCAAGACATCATATACCTATTAGTAGTCAGAGTATTGAAGAGATGGTTAATGATGTAATGAAATTATCTTTAGGAACGAAGATTCGTGTTTTAGGACCAGTCGCATCTTTAGAAAAGGGAACACATAAGGATTTACTTTTAGATTTAAGAAAAGAAGGTTATGTACGGGTTATTATTGATGGTGATGAGTATGATTTGGCTTCAGATATTAATTTGGAGAAGAACAAAAAACATACGATTGAAGTTGTTGTCGATAGGCTTATTATTAAACCGGAAATTAGAAGCAGACTTTATGAGAGTATGGAGGTGGCTTCTAAGCTCGGAGATGGCAAGTTATTAATTGATGTTATTGGTGGAGAGCCTATGCTTATGAGTGAAACTTATGCTTGTCCAGAGTGTGATTTTTCTTTACCGGATCTTGAGCCTAGAATGTTTTCATTTAATGCACCATGGGGCGCTTGCCCAGAGTGTAAGGGTCTTGGTGTTAAGTATAAGATTGATGAGGATTTAATTATACCTAATAAGAGTTTAAGTATTAATGAAGGGGCGATTGTGGCTATTAATACTTCTGATGAGAGCAATATTACTTATACTAATTTAGAGACGGCTTGTCGTTATTATGGTATTGATATGGACAAACCTATTAGTGATTTGACAAGGAATGAGTTGGATATTGTTCTTTATGGCGCTAAAGATTTACTTACTTTTAATTATGTTTCAAAAGCTGGTAATAAACGAAGTACTAAGGGATATTATGAAGGTATTATTACTAATTTAGAACGCAGATATATTGAGACTAAAAGTACATGGATTAGAACTTGGATTGAAAATTATATGACGGAGCTTAAGTGTCCAAAGTGTCATGGTTCTAGACTTTCTGATGATGTTTTAGCGGTTAAAGTTGGCGGTAAAAATATTTATGAAGTTACGCAGATGAGCATTAAGGATTTATATAAATTTTTGGATAATTTAAAACTTTCTCCTTCACAGGCAGAGATTTCTAGTTTGATTTTAAAAGAGATTCACTCTCGTCTTTCATTTTTGATTAATGTTGGTCTTGAGTATTTGACATTGGATAGGGAGGCTAAGAGTTTATCTGGAGGAGAGGCACAGCGTATTAGACTCGCTACGCAAATTGGTTCACAGCTTACTGGTGTTTTATATGTTTTAGATGAACCTTCTATTGGGTTACATCAAAGGGATAATCAAAGATTAATTAATTCACTTTTGAAGATGCGTGATTTAGGTAATACTTTGATTGTAGTTGAGCATGATACGGATACGATGCTTCAGGCTGATTATTTAGTGGATATTGGTCCAGCGGCTGGTATTCATGGTGGCTCTGTTGTGGCTGAGGGTACACCTGATGAGGTTATGGCTAATCCTAAGAGTTTGACTGGTAAGTATTTAAAAGGTGAGCTTAAGATTGAGGTGCCTTCAAAAAGAAGAAAAGGAAATAAGAAGTTTTTAGAAATTATTGGGGCACGTGAAAATAATTTGAAAAATATTAAAGTTAAGTTTCCGCTTGGCAAGTTTATCTGTGTAACTGGTGTTTCTGGAAGTGGTAAATCAACTTTAGTTAATGAAATTTTATATAGGGCGGTTGCTAATAATTTATATAAATCCAAAGAGAAACCAGGTGTTTATAAAAGTATTAAAGGTTTAGAGAATATTGACAAAGTGACCAATATTTCACAAACTCCAATTGGTAGGACGCCACGCAGTAATCCAGCTACTTATACTTCAGTATTTGATGATATTCGCGATGTTTTTGCCGAAACTAAAGAGGCGAAGATGAGAGGTTATGACAAGGGCAGATTTTCGTTTAATGTTAAAGGTGGTAGATGTGAAGCGTGCTGGGGAGATGGAGTTAAAAAAATTGAGATGCATTTTTTACCAGATGTTTATGTACCTTGTGAGGTTTGTCATGGAACGCGTTATAATAGTGAGACTTTGCAAATAAAATACAAGGGTAAAAATATTTATGAGGTTTTAGAGATGACGGTTGAAGAAGCACTTGAGTTTTTTGAAAATGTACCAAAGATTAAAAACAAACTTCAGATGCTTTCAGATGTTGGGCTTTCTTATATTAAGTTAGGTCAAAGCGCACCAACACTTTCTGGTGGTGAGGCGGCAAGGGTTAAACTTGCGAAGGAACTACAGAAAAAACCTACTGGTAAGAGTTTATTTATTTTAGATGAACCAACGACTGGTTTACATAGTGATGATATTAAAAAGCTACTTGTAATTTTAAATAGGATTGTCGATAATGGTGATACGGTTTTGGTTATTGAACACAATTTAGATGTTATTAAAGTGGCTGATTATATTATTGATTTAGGTCCTGAAGGTGGTGATGGTGGTGGTAATGTTGTTATTACTGGAACGCCTGAGGAAGTGGCTAAATGTTCAGAAAGTTATACTGGTAAGTTTTTAAAACCTTATTTGAATACTATAGATTAATTTCTATAGTTTTTTTGTATTTTTTATAAAAATAAAAAAGGAAATAATTAATTTACATCGTATATTTATATATAGAGGCGAGATTAAATGAATTATTATAATGAAATAAAAGAAGTATTTGTTAAAAATGAAATATATAAAAAAGTAAAAGATTATTCTAAAAACAAAAGTGATTTAAATACTTACTATGAAGTTGGAAGACTAATAGTAGAAGCTCAGGGCGGAGAGGCAAGGGCTAAGTATGGAAATGGGCTTATTAAAGAGTATTCTATTAGATTAACTAAAGAACTTGGTAAAGGGTACAGTACTAGAAGTTTGGCATTAATGAGAAATTATTATATAAAATTTAAAAATTTGCAGACACTGTCTGCAAATTTATCATGGAGTCATTATGTAGAAATATTAAAAATAGATAATTTAGATAAATTAAAATATTATATTTATATTACTAATAAGTTAAATCTATCAGTAAGAGAACTTAGAGAAAGAATAAAAACAAAGGAATATGAAAGACTAGGAGAAAAAACAGAGTTAGAAGAACCTAAAGTAGGTACATTAATTAAA
>CALVRS010000084.1 GCA_944358725.1 uncultured Bacilli bacterium | reverse complement strand
CAGTCAAAGTTTTGAAATAAAAATAGAGTTTTTACGGCTAAAGCGATGATTAGGATTTTAATCATTGGATCGCCTAGTGTGGCTATTAGTTTGTGCAGAAAGCTTTCTTTTTTTGATGTTTTTATTTCATTACTACCATATTTTTTGCGGCTTTTTATGACTTCGTCGTTACTTAGACCATTATACATTTTGGCACCTCCTATTTAAAGGGTATTAGGAGGTTTGTTTTTTTATGTTGGTTTAAAGTCGACAAAAAAACTACCTTTATTTGGTAGCTTTTAGTAAACCTCTTTGTTTTAGCAAGTTATAGATGCAAGAATAACTACGGCTATTATAGAATTTACAAAATTTACGAATGCTGACATTACTTTTTTTATATAAAGCGATGATTTTTTCTCTTTCTTCTTCACTCATGATGTTTGATGGTACTCTATTTTTATTTCCATGGACGAAACTAACTGTACCATTAATAACTTCTTTTTTTAGTTTTAAAATATATTTTGGATGATATCCAGTAATTTCAGCTATTTCTTTATATGTTAAAAATGTTTGATTGTTTAATTTATCTTTTATAAGTTTTACGGCTTCTTCTTTTTTTGTCATGTTAACGTTCTCCTTGCTATGTGTAAGGTAATATTTTTACAAGATAATACCATATACACTATTTTGACAATAGGTAATTTCTTACAAATTGTACCTATTATATCACATATTGGGAATTTTCGAACAAAATTTGTCTGAAAATTTATTTGGGAAAATTTGGAAATAAATATTTCTATTTTTAGAGACGGTATTTATTATACCTTATTTTAGGCTTAATATCAATTATTTTAATATATTTATGTGATTGATTTAAAAGTTCATTTATAAAAGGAGAGGGATTTTGCTTATTTACAAGTAGGATTACTTCTGATTTTGTTCTCGTTAAGGCAACGTAAAATAATCTTCTTTCTTCTTCATAATCATTTTTTTGATCTATTAGATAGTTTAAATATTCACTATTTTGAATTTTATTTGGAAAACCATTTATTTTATTTTCTAAGTTTATGATGATGGTGCTTTCAGCTTCAAGTCCTTTTGATTTATGAGCAGTTAGGTATTGTATGTTTTCCTTTACATAAGGAATGTTTTTTTTATCTTTATTATGTCTACCAATTACAAGTATATTATTTTTTGATTTTTTTACTATTTCGTCCCAAATTTCTTTAATATTTTTATTATAGTATATTATTTTGACAGGATAAGGGGTTATTTTTTTAGAAGTTATTTTTTTATTTATTTGTCTTTTATTTTGCATGATAAATTTACTGGCAAGGTTAACGAGTTCTTGACTATTGCGGTATGTTTTTTTGAGTTTAATTATTTTAGCTTTTGGAAAATATTTTTTAAAGTTTAAAAAGATATCCAAGTTACTACCGGTAAACTGGTATATGGACTGCCAGTCATCACCAACTGCTATTAGTTTGGCGTTTGTTTTTTCTTGAATGGCTTTTATGAGTAGGCATTTATTTAATGATGTATCTTGATATTCATCAATTATGATATATTTATAAGGCTGACAGCCTTCTTTTTTTACGAGGTTTATGGCTTTGTTTATCATATCTGAGAAGTCTATTTGATTTTGATATTTGAGATTATTTTCATATTCTAAAAATATTTTTTTTACGAGGTTTAGGAAAAGGTTATGTCTTATTTTTGTTTGATAGGTATTTTGTTTTTGATTTATTTTTTGAAATTGTTTGAAATCTTTGACATTATAATTATTATTTTTAAAAAGATTTATGAAGGTTTGGATGGTATCTTTTAATGGATGGATATATTTTGAATTTTGAAGGATGTTATTTTTGATGATTTCACTATTTCCTTTGCCAAATTCTATAAAATTTACAGGAATTAGTTTAGTTAATTTTGGATAGGTTTTAAGGTTTTGAATGATTAGATTTTCGAGATAATTTTCTTGCACTAAAGTTACTTTAGCTGATTTTCTAATGATTTCATACCCTAGGCTATGAAAGGTTTTGACGTTTATGTTTATATTTTCGTTTTTTAGTTTATTTTGCAGGCTTTGAGTAGCAGCTTTGGTGAAGGTTATACAGAGTATTTCATTTGAATTTAAGCCTTTTTGAATTAGGTTTTTAATTTTATAGATTATGGTTAAGGTTTTACCACTACCGGCTCCAGCTAAGACTAAAAGGTTTTTTGATTTGTTTTTAATGACTTTTTTTTGATATTTATCTAAGTTTATTTTTTCCACAGCAAAAACACCTCTATATATAAATATACGAGGTGTTTGGTTTTTTTCCTTTTTTTATTTGATATTTTTTATAACTTCGTCACGATCTTTGAACGGAAATTCATCGCTTCCAATTATTTGATAGTCTTCATGGCCTTTGCCTAATATTAGAAGAATATCTTCGTTTTCAAGCATGCTTATGCCTTTTTTTATGGCTTCTTTACGATTTGATATTTTTTGGATATTATCTTTTTGAACATCTTTAGCCATATCATCTATTATTTCTTCTATGGTCTCATGCCTTGGATTATCAGCCGTAAAAATGGCACTATCACTATTTTCAGATAGGTATTTACCGATTAATGGTCTTTGACTTGTGTTGGCTTCACCGCTACAACCTATGATGGTTATTAGTTTACCTTTATTTATTTCTTTTGTTTTTTGAACTATGTTTTGAATGCTATTGAAGTCATGGGCATAGTCGATGATGATGAGGTTATTTTTATATTTAAAAGTATCAAAGCGACCATCTGGGCTATGCAGGGACAAAGAGGCGTTATTAATGGCTTCTTCATCATTTGTTATAAGTTTGGCGATGATGTAAGCTGGCGCATAATTATAGATATTAAACTTTCCTATTAATGGTATTTTTAACTGATTTTGACCGATAGTTAGTTCGGTGTAATCATAGTTAGCGTCTATGATATTTAATGGATAATTACTATCTATTTTTCCATATGTGATATTAGTATTTTGCGGTAGCAAAAATTTTTCATAGGTTTTATCATTTTTATTTATAATGGCATAGCCATTTTTTTTAAGCATTTTGAAGGGTTCTATTTTTTCATTTAAATAATCTATTTTTTCTTCGTTTTCATTTGGAACAAAGTTTGTGAATACGGCCGCATCAAATCTTAGGCCTTCAATATGTCTTTGTTTTATGGCTTTTGATGATGTTTCAATGATGATGATTTCACAGTTTTCTTCTACGGCTTTATTTATTAGTTCATAAAGTTCATAAATATCTGGAGTTGATGATGATATTTTTTCTATTTTACCATTTAGATAAAAGCCATTTGTAGATATACAGGCTGTTTTTATGTTTAGGTTATTTAGAAGCTGACAGGTTATATCAGCGACTGAAGTTTTACCATAGCTCCCAGAGATGGCGATTAGTTTTATGTTTTCGAGTTTTTCTAGATTTAGTTCTTTTAAATAGTTTGAAAGATACGTTCTTGTGTCTTCGGTAATGATTGTTTTTACTGGATATTCGCCATGGGTGGCGATTATGCAAGCGGCACCATTACTGATGGCTTCTTCAATATAGTTATGACCATCTGTATATGGTCCTTGAAGCGCTAAAAAGGTATCACCTGGTTTTATTTTTCTTGAGTTTACTCTTAGCATGTTTACCCCCTATGCTTTTTATTTTATCAATTGGGAAGGCTAATATGTTGACTATCCACATGATAAAATAAGAAAGATAACTAATTATTATTAATATTAGATAGTATAAAACGGTGTTATCGCCAATTATATTACCACTATGAAAACTATTATAATCTATTATAAAATATATATTTAATCCAATATAGATTAAACTTAAGATTATTAATCTAGTTATTATTTGCCTATCTATTTTTAGTTTGTTTGTTTTTTTATAGTTTAGTAAAAATAGCACGGTGTACAAGATAACGGTGGTTACTCCAATTACTTTTAAATCGAAATTAAGGGCTATGATGATAGCAATTATGGACAGCATTTCTTTATTTACAAATATTTCTTTGATATGTTTTTTTAACCATTTTGTATACGATTTTATGTTATATTTATTTTCTTTTAAATGGTATAAGATTTGTTTATATTTGATGATATTAAAGCAAAGGTATGTCGATAAGGATATATAGAAGAATATCATTTACTACCTCCAAAGAATATTTCATACCAAAGAAGAAAGATATATATGGTCCATATTTTACGGCTATTATCAGCTTTACCTTTACAGTGATCATCTAATAGTTTTATTATCTTTTTTGTATTGAAGAAGGTATTATCTTTAGTGAATAGTGTTTTTATTTGTTTATAAATATCTTCTTCTTTTATCCATTCACGAATTGGTACTGGGAAGCCTAGTTTCTTTTTATTTGATACTTTATCTTCTAAAACTTCGCTAGCGATATCACGAAAGATTTTTTTTGTTTTATATTTATCTGTTTTAAATTCAGTTGGAAGACCTAGGGCATAATCGATTAGTGGACGATCTAGGAATGGAACTCTGACTTCAAGGGAGTTGGCCATACTCATTTTATCGGCTTTAAGTAATATATCGCCAATTAACCAAAAGTTGAAGTCGATATATTGCATTTTTGTTATATCATCTTTATCTTTTACTTTTTCATAGTATGGTTTTGTTAGATCTTGGAAACCTTTTGTTTGTTTTTTGTTTTTGAGTATTTTTTTTACTTCACTATTATTGAAGATGAAGGCATTACCGACGAATCTATCTTCGAGTTTTTTTCCTCTTCTTATTAAGAAGTTGATACCTCTTTTATGTGGGAAAATGCTAGCTATTTTACCGATTGAAAATCTAATTATGTAAGGAATACGATAATACCAACTATCGGTAAGCGGTTCTTGATAGATGTTATAACCCCCAAATATTTCATCAGCTCCTTCACCTGATAGTGATACTTTGACGTTTTCACTAGCTATTTTAGCGACGAAGTAAAGAGCAATGGCTGATGGGTCAGCAAGTGGTTCATCCATATAATATAGGATATTAGGCAAGTTTTTGAAATATTCGTCTTTTGTTATTATTTTATTGATATTTTGGGTATCTATTTTACTTGATAGGTCTTTGGCGTAGTCTATTTCGCTATATTTTTTATTAGGAAAACCAACAGTAAAGGTTTTATCTACATCACTACTTGCGGCTATAAATGAAGAGTCAACACCACTTGATAGAAATGAGCCAACTTCAACGTCACTTATTTTATGGGCTTTGATTGAATCTTGAAGGCGCTCTTTAATACCTTCTTTCCATTCTTCATATGTTTTAGTGTTATCTTCTTTGAATTTTATTTCATAGTATTTTTTTATTTCTAGTTTACCATTTTTATATTTCATATAGTGTCCAGGCATTAGTTTATAGACATTTTTAAAGAAGGTTTCTTCGCCTGGGCTATACTGGAATGTTAGATAGTATTCTAACATTTTTGTGTTTAGTTCTTTTTTGAAATGTGGATGGATTAGAAAGCTTTTGATTTCTGAACCAAAGATTAAGGTGTTACCCATTTTGGCATAGTAAAAAGGTTTGATACCATAGAAGTCTCTAGCGGCAAACATTTCATTTGTTTTTGTATCATAGATAACAAAGGCGAACATTCCTCTTAGATGATCTAATACTTTTTCTTGATATTCTTCATATCCATGGAGTAATACTTCTGTATCAGTTTTAGTGGTGAAGTTATGGCCTTTTTTTATTAGCTTTTCTCTTAGTGGTTCAAAGTTATATATTTCGCCATTAAAGATTATTACTTTTGTTTTATCTTCATTATAGATGGGCTGAGAGCCACTTTTTAAATCTATTATACTTAAACGTCTGAAACCTAAGGCAATATTTTTATCACAGTAGTATCCTTCGGAATCTGGGCCACGATGAGCGATTAAATCATTCATTTTTTTGATGGTTTTAGTTTTATCTTTTTCTTTATTTATGTATCCAACAAAGCCACACATATTACTGCCTCCTATTCATATTCATTTTATCATATTTTTACTTATTTTTAAAGGAAAAGTCAAAGATTTTATCTTTGACTATCTTTCGATTACGATGGTTCTTGTTAGGATGTCTTTGGTTGTTTGTTTTTTTAAAGTTACGAATGAAGCTAGAAATCCTAAGGTGAATATATCAATGACTAAGATTAATTGTCTGATAAATGAACCGATAAATCCTTGAATTTCACCATCTAGTTTTGTTACTTTAATATGCATCATGCCTTTACCCATGGTTGAACCAGTTCTACTTTCGGAAAATGGGAAGTAGAAGAATATTACGAGCATGCATAGGATATATCTAGCATCGCTTAAGGTATTAAAGGTTATTTGATTAAAGTTAAATGAGTGAAGTAGTCCACCTAGGGCAAGTATGCCATAGCATAGAAGATTGATTATTAATATATCGACTATGAAGGCGACTAGGCGCTTGATTGGACTTGCAAATTCAAAATTTAAGTTTTCTCTCATTATTAATTTATTTACGACGTAGGTATTAGCTATTTTATCATTAAAGGCTTGTTTTTTAGGGGGAGCTGCCGAGAAGATAAAGCCAATACCGAAAGTTAAGACGTTTAGTATTTTGGCGAGGTTTCTTTTGAGAGCTACAGGAAAGGTTATTGGATTTTCATATTCGTCAGTGACGGCGATATCCATTATTAATTTACCGATTGAACCTTGCCAAGCTGTTCTTTCACATCCGGCATTATATAGTATATAAAGTGGCAGAAAGATTATTAGGCTAATATAGATGTTTGTTTTATTTATTGGCATTAAGAATTTATCGATTAAAATTAAAAGCAAGTAAGTAATGGCGGCGATTAAGAAGATATCGAACATACCAGCTACTAGTCTTTTGATAAAACCGGCATATTTTTCATTTTCAATATAGTTATCATCATTTACTTTTTGAAAAAAGTTATTCATAGATTCAAAGTTATAGTTACAATATGGACAGTTAGTGGCACTAGAGTCAATCATACGGCCACATTTTGGACACCCCTTTTGCATGTGTTTCACGCTCCTTTATTATGATTATATCATAGCTTCTTTGAAAATAAAAACACCTTTTGGTGTTTATGCAGCTTTTATTTTATTTATATAGTGATGGACTTTTTGAGCCCATGTTTGGCTTGCAGCATATTTTTTATTCATGGCCTCTGGAGTGGTTAGGCCTTTATCATAGTAATTTTTCTTTAAGTTATTCATGAAGGCATATATTCCTTCATCTAAGCTATTAAAACGTTTATAAGATGTTCCGTTGCAACTTGGGCCACCTTTCATGCCGCCGACGTTATAGCATTCTCTTACTTGTTTACTACATGTTCCATTACAGCCTGTTTCATGAAGAACGATGGCTACAGCTAGGTATGGGTCGATGCCCATTTCGATTGCGTATTTAGCAAAGCTTTCACCGGTTCCTTCAAGGGTTGAGTGAAGCGAGCGATTTAGTTTAGCGGCAAGTTCAGCTTGGGTTAGGTTATCGTAGACGATTGGTTCGGCCTTAGGTTCTACTACTGGCTCTTCTACTGCAGGGGTTTGAGGTTCTTGAACTGGCTCTGGTTCTAATGCAGGTTCTATTATTTCAACTGGGGTTCCAGATTCGTCTTTTTTTTCTTCGGTTACTATAGCGACTTCACTATTTGAAGTTGTTTTTTCTTTTTTATTTATATTTTCATTTTCTAGATATTTTGTTTGATTTATATTTATAATATATGGAGATACTAGTGAGAATAGGACTCCAAATATTACAACTAATGATACTTTTTTGACTTCAGTCATCTACATCTCTCCTACTATTTTCTGATTTTTATTTTATCATAATATTTTTTTAGCGTCAAATTGATGTACAAGTTTAGTTTCCCTTTTGATTTAGGGCTTGACTTTGGTTTGAAAATTTTTTTAAAAAAAATATTAAAAAAGAAGCTATGTTATTTAGCTTCTATTTCGTTCATGTAGGTTCTTATTTTAGATGACCATGTTTGACTTGCGGCATATTTTGGACCGATTGTCTCTGGGGTTGTTAGTCCTTTATCGTAGTAGTTTCTTTTTAAGTTATTCATAAAGGCTCTTATTCCTTCATCTAAACTTGAAAAGGCTTTATAGGAACCACCATTACATCCTGGTGAACCTTTCATACCACCTACGTTATTACAATTTCGAAGAAGTGAAGAACAGTTCCATTTACAGCCTGTTTCGTGCAGAACGATGGCTACGGCTAGATATGGGTCGATGCCAAGTTCTGTAGCATATTTAGCAAAGCTTTCACCTTTTCCAGCTAAGGTAGAATTTAGTGAACGATTTAATTTAGCAACTAATTCGTCATATGAAATACTTGTTCCTGATTTTGCAGTTATTTGCTTAGCGGCTTCATCAGCTTTAGCTTTGGCTTCGGCTTTGATACGTTCTTCTTCTTTTTTTCTTTCTAGTTCTAATGCTTTTTTACGAGCAATTTTTATTTGTCTTAATTTTTCGATGTTTATGTCAATTTTTAGTGAATCGACATCTTTGGTTAATTCACTATTAATTGGCTTTATTTCTAATTTTGTTATATTCAAAGGTGTATTTTCATTCATGTTTATTTTTTTGGCATTTAATGTGTTTGTCATGAATGTTGTTTTAAATTGTTTCAGACTTTGTGCTTTGGCAATAGTAGGACGCCATAGTGACGATACTACTGTCAAAATGATTATGGCCATAATACTGGCCTTAACCGATTGGTTTGTTTCCATTTTCACCCTCTCCTGTAAACATAAAATCAGAAAACAGGCCTTATTCTAACATATTTTGATGTATGCGTCAAATTGAGACAAAATTCGAGGCTTTTATTATTTTTGATTTTGCTTTAAATATAAGGGTAAAGTGTCCTCACTATTATTATATGATTTAGAGGGTGAATTTTATTCATTTTAGTTATTTTTTATGTCGACAAAGTTTTTTAGTTCATCTTTGGTATATGGTTTTTTATAGTTAGTTATCCATATTTCGACATTGCTATTTTTATTTATTGGGTAAAATAGTCTTGCTTCAAATGTGTAATCCAGGGTGTATTGTTCACAGTTTTCTTCTACGGTGAAAGCTTTTACATCTTTATTATTGATATTTAAAGTGAATTCTTCATAGTTATAACTGCATTTTTCGTTTTGGGTTCTTTTGGCTGATTCTATACTATTTTGATAATTTTCTTCGATGGTAAAGTATGTGGTGTCACGGTAGTGATAATCGGCGTAGCCTTCGCCTTCTAGATAGGCATATTCATAGTTACTATCTTTGGTTAGTTTATAGTTTTTGGGGATTTTGAAGGTTATTTTATTTTTGTTTTCCCCGACTGTGAATTCTGTTGCTTTTAGGTTATAGTCGATGTTTTCAATATAGTAGAGTATTTTATCGCCAAGTTTAGATTTAGGAAGCCAATCGATAAGCATATTTACAGAGAGAATTACAATTATTATAAAAGCTGATACGGCAAAAATTATGGTGCCATTATTTATACCAGGTTTAGCGGTTTCAAATTTTTCTTCGTTTAACCAAAATCGATAGAGGTTTACGAGGGATGAGGCAAAATATGGAGTAAAGATTATGTATGTTATAGCGAATATAATAAGGCAAATTAATGATAATTGTACATTTTTGGCTAGAACGAAAATAAGGGCGCCGATGATGGATGATATTTCTATTAATATCCAAAATAAGAAGCTAAATATTAGTCCATAGTATTCTACTCTATGACCTTTGATGATTATTATGGCTTCATTCCAAAGGTATGAGGCTTTCTTTTCTTTTTTTGGCACATTACTATCCATAAGTCTAATTACGACGGTTGTTATAATTGGCAAGATAAATATTAGACAGATGATTACGCCTAATTTTATGATAAATGGCAGTGGCAGGATGAAGGCAATAACGGTAATTATTCTTATGATGATGTATAGACCCAGAAAGAGGGTTATGAGAATTTTATGAGATATGGTTACTGATTTTTTATATATGTCTATTAGTTTTAGTTTTTGTCCTCTTGATATATCTAAGGCTACACCAAAAAGACCTATACCACCGAACAATAATAGGAAGAAGGTTAGGAATATGGTGGCTAGACCCATGAATAGTCTTGCGCCATCTGAGATGTTTATGTTTTCTAAAATTAAGGTGTCTATGAAGTATATTAAGAATATTAGGAAAATTATAAAGAAGTGGGCGCCTATTAATGGTTTTAGGGTTTTCTTTTTGACAAAGTTTTTAATGGCTTTACGTTCTTTTGAAGATGTCCAAGCGTTTTTTATTTGATTTATGGTTGGTTTTAGTTCAGCTCCACAGTGCGGGCAATATGAGTCTTTTTTGTTTACTTGGTTATGACAATTTGGACATATCATTTTATCAACTCCAAACTATTTTCTAAACGTTTTTCGATTAATTTGATGTTTTTTGTTTTAAGGCTTTCTAGGGATACAATATATATTTTTTCTTTTTTTACGGTTATATAAAGGTTGGCTTTTGCTTTTTTGGTGGTACAGGTGTATTTAGTCCATTTTGTTTTTTTGATGTTTTTGGTAAATTGTTTTTCACATTTATAAGATGATGATTGTTTTGCGATGGATTCAAACATTTTTATGTATTCATCATGGGTTATATTATAATTTGTTTCGGTTATTGTAGCTATTCTTACGTCTTCTTGTTTGGAGATGAAAGATTTATTATAGCCATCTTTTATTTCTTCTTCATAGGTGTTTGGTACATAGACTTTGATACCGTTCATATTTACGATTTGGCCTTGATTTTGAAAGATTATAAAGCTGATAATAGTGATTAATAGCAATATGGCCATTAAGACTGTTATTATTATATATTTTATGTTTGGGTTGTTTTTATTTATTTTTATAAGGTTATTTGTGACTATTCCACAAGATGGACAGAAGGTTTGTCCTTTTTTTATTTCTTTTCCACAGTTATTACATTTCATAAGTTTTCTCCTTTTTATTTTAGTATAGCATTTTAAAAGTAAAAATAAAAGCTTAGATTTTAGGATCTAAGCTTGACTTTTTATGGTCGGGAAAACAAGATTTGAACTTGCGGTCTCTACATCCCGAACGTAGCGCTTTACCAAACTAAGCTATTTCCCGATGAAAAAGGTGGAAATGGTTTTTACAATAATAAGAAGATATATAGGTTAAAAGTGCGGATGATATTTGGGAATTTAAGGGGAATAAATTATTTGACGCTTTCTAGGTAGGCAATATATATAGTTTGTTTAGTATCATCGTTTTTAGTGCAGGTTATCATGGTTAGAGTTTGTCTATTTGTATCTCTATATATAGTAACATTGCCATCTTTTGTTTCATTATATATATTATCTATTTTATAGGTGTATAAATGGCCTTTATATTCTATTTTTGCTTTATCTCCAACATTTAATTTATAAAGATTTTTGAAGTATGCGATATGGGTTACTCCGGAGTGAGCGACTAAGATAACATTGCCGTTTTTTTCGTCTGGATAGTTTGATGGAGCTAGAAAAGTTAAATTTTTACTGACATTATTATCTTCATTGTTTTTGTCAAAGAAGCCTTGCTGCAATTCTATTTTATCTATTGTTAAAATACCTAAATAGCCATTGGGGTTGGGTGTTGGTACATATGGTTCTTCTGTTTCTTCAATATTTTGAGGTGTGTTATCTTGTTTTTGATTATTTATCTCACTATAAAGTGAGATGCTGACTTTTTTATAAACTTTATCTTTTTTTCCTTGTAGGTAATCTGCTGATATTAATAAAGTTCCTCCTATTATGGCTATAAAGGCAATAATGACTATTGTTTTATTACTAAATTTTGACATACTTTATTCCCTTTCTTTATTAACTATTAGTAGTATAGCATGGTTAAAATTAAATGTAAAATAGAAGTTTTATTGTTTTTAAATAATCAGATTTTACTGGTTATTTTTTAGAAACTGCTGATATATTTTTTTATTATTTATATATGTTTGGCTATTAGGTGATATTTTCCCGGCTTTTTCATTGGTGTTATAGGCTTTTTCATAATCTTTTAAATAATAATAGCATATGCCTAAGCTTATGTAACTTAAGTATTTTTCGTATTGTTGATTATCGGAAACTTCTGAACTATTTACTGCAAGATTGAGCCAATAGACACCCATTTTATATTGTTTTTGTCTACGGAAAAAGTCACCTATTTTATATAAGAGATTAACTGTTGGAATTTGATTTTTTAAGATTAAAAGCAAGGTGTTTATTTCTTTTCTTGGGTTATTTGTAAATTTATAGCAATCTGCTAATTCGATTAGGGCTAGATATAGATAATGTTTATTTTGATTATAATTAGTTAATGTTTTTGCGACAAATTCTTCAAATAATTCAATAGCTTTTTGATAATTTCTATTTCTATACAAGGCATCAGCATAACAGTACTGCTCTCTGATTGTAAATTTATGGTTTTCTTTAATCATTTTTTCAAAGATGCGAAGGTTTCTATTGGAGTCGTTTACATGAATTTTATTGTGGATAATGGTTATATCTGTGGTGACTATTTTGCCTTTCGGTTTTATAAATTCATGGATTGGACTTTCCCACTGATAATTATTTTCTCTTTTTAACAAACGATATTTTCTTTGTACATAGGTGGGCATGCCATTTTTATCTCTACTATATATATAAATCATAGTATACATGTCTACTGTGTCATTTAGCGATTTTTTTAGTTTTTTAAATTTTGGTTTTTCTTCTTCTGGCAAGTAATCATCGGCATCTAACCACATTATATAATCTTTAGTGGCTTTGGAAAACGAATAGTTTCTAGCTTTAGCGAAGTCATCAACCCATTTGAAATCATAGATTTTATCTGTATATTTTTGAGCTATTTCTTTGGTTTTATCAGTAGATCCAGTATCTACAATAATTATTTCATCGACTAAGTCATGTATACTATTTAAGCAAGTATCTAAGACTTTTTCTTCATCTTTGACAATCATACAAAGAGATATTGTTTCCATATTATCACCGCTTTTATTTTAACAATTTATGATTATTTTAGCAAGGTTATTATTTATAAATTAAGTGTTTTTGGTGTTAAAATAATATTATTTATTTTTAGCACTCGCCCTTGACAAGTGCTAAAAGTGGTGATATAGTTATAATGTAATCTTGCATAAAGATTAGAATTTTAACAAGGAGGTGTTATTATGAACGAAGGACAAGCTTATCAAGAAGGTTTACAAAATGTTTTAGAAAAGTATGGGCGAGATATTACTTCAGCGGTTAAGGATGGCAAGGTTGATCCTGTTATTGGCCGTGATGAGGAGATACGTTCTATTACGCGTATTTTATCACGTAAGACGAAGAATAATCCTGTTTTAATTGGCGAACCTGGTGTTGGTAAGACAGCGATTGTCGAAGGTTTAGCGCAAAGGATTGTCAAAGGGGATGTTCCAAATAGTTTAAAGGACAAACGTATTTGGGAACTCGACATGGGATCTTTAATTGCTGGAGCTAAGTACCGTGGTGAGTTTGAGGATAGATTGAAAGCAGTTTTGAAAGAGGTTAAGGATTCTGAAGGCGAGATTATTATGTTTATCGATGAGATTCACATGATTGTTGGTGCGGGAGCTTTAGAGGGTGCGATGGATGCTGGAAATATGCTTAAACCGATGCTTGCGCGTGGGGAGATTCACTGTATTGGAGCTACTACTTTAAATGAATACCGAAAGTATATTGAAAAAGATGGGGCTTTAGAAAGACGTTTTCAAAAGGTTTTAGTTTCTGAGCCAACGGTTTTAGATACTATTACTATTTTACGTGGTTTGAAGTCTAGGTTTGAAGTTTATCATGGAGTTACAATTAAAGATAAGGCTTTAGTAGCGGCTGCTAGTTTATCTGACAGATATATTACAGACAGATTTTTACCTGACAAGGCAATTGATTTAGTGGATGAGGCGTGTGCGACTATTAAGGTTCAATTAGAGTCTGTGCCAACTTCTTTAGATACTTTAACGCGAAAGATTATGCAATTAGAGGTTGAAAAGCAAGCTCTTAAGAAAGAAAAAGATGATTTTTCTAAGAATAGGATTAAAGAGATTGATGAGAAGTTAGCAGATTTGAAAGCTAAAGAAAAAGAACTTAGGGATGCTTGGGAACATGAGAAAGAGATTAACTTTTCTATTAATCACAAGAAAGAGGAGATTGAAAAGGCTCATCATGATTTAGAGTATGCAGAGTCTAGGTATGATTTAGAGTCAGCTGCGAGACTTCGTCATGGTGTTATTCCTTCTTTAGAGAAGGAGCTTGATGAACTTAAGCGAAATAATAAGAATTCTATTTTAAGTGATGTAGTTGATGATGAGTCTATTGCTTCAATTATTTCTAAGTGGACAAATATTCCTATTAGTAAATTAGTAGGAACTGAGAGGGATAAATTACTTCATTTAGAGGATAATTTAAAGAAAAGAGTTAAAGGTCAAGACAAGGCTTTACATTTAGTTAGTGAGGCTATTATTAGAGCGCGTGCTGGTATTAAAGATCCAAACAGACCAATTGGTTCATTTATCTTTTTAGGTCCAACTGGTGTTGGTAAGACTGAGGTTGCAAAGGCTTTAGCTTATGAGCTTTTTGATGATGAAAGGCATATGGTTAGAATTGATATGAGTGAATATATGGAAGCGCACTCTGTTTCTAGATTAATTGGTTCGCCTCCTGGTTATGTTGGATATGACGATGGTGGTCAGTTAACGGAAGCGGTTAGACGTAATCCGTATAGTATTGTACTTTTTGATGAAATTGAGAAGGCTCACAAAGATGTATTTAATATATTACTTCAAATACTAGATGATGGTAGAATTACTGATTCACAAGGACGTACGGTTGATTTTAAAAATACAATTATTATTATGACTTCTAATTTAGGTAGTGATTATATATTAGAGGGTCATGAGGATAGTGAAAATATGGTTATGAGTGAACTTAGGAGAACTTTTAAACCTGAATTTATTAACCGTATTGATGAAATTATTGTCTTTAATTCACTTTCTAAAGATGTTGTTTATGAAATTTTAGATAAGATTATTTCTGAAATTGAATACAGATTACGTGATAAGAAATTAGTTCTTAATGTTAGTGATAGGGCTAAAAAGTTTATTGTAGAAAATTCATATGATGAGAAATATGGAGCTAGACCTATTAGAAGATATGTCAGCAGGAATATTGAAACTTTGATTGCAAAAGCTATTATTAATGAAGACATTAAGTTTAATTCTACTGTTACTATTGATGTTAAAGATGATAAATTTATTATTAAGTAAAACACGTTAGGGTTTATTTCTAACGTGTTTTTATAGTGAAATTATTATGTTTTATAAATATTTTGTTTAATTTACAATATATGGATCTGACTCTGTTCCTATTCCTCCCGTGATTTGGACTTCAGAAGAAAGAGTTATGGCAGGCCTGACCGCACGGCTCGCATTGCTCGCATCGTACGCGATGAAGTAGTCGTCGTCCACATAGCCATAGCTGCCCACGAAGAACACGTAGTAAGAGTTGTCAGAATAAGGCGACAAGGTCCACCACCAATAAACACTATTAAACATCCACGTGGTACGTCTACATGTACCAAAATTATTATTATATGTACCAAATGTTTTACAGTTTGAATTTGAATTTGTTCTTAGATATTCACTTACTGTTGGTAATGCTATTTTTCCATTCCATGTTGTACTATTTTCATCATTGACTTGATCAGCTAAATCAATATTACCATCAGTTACTGCACCTATACTATAATTAGATGCAACTATTTGACTTTTAGCTTCACTACTTAATCTATTTAAATATGTTCCATTTAAATATGTATTTAATGTAGCTGGTCTTGCCCAATTATTATTGTTTGATGAATCCCATACCATATCTCCTATACTTGCTGTCCTCACTATTTTTATTGTTCCATCACAACCTACAGAAATAATTCTCCAGCCTGCTGGTTCATTATTAAATGTTACATAATTATTTGGATTTGCACCTGTAAAGAAATATCTACATTCATACGGATCTTTTTCTAAGCCATTATCTTCTATTATTTGGTCACCTGCTGGTGGTTCAGCTGTACATACTCCATAAAGCTCATCTATTGCCCCTTGAACATTTGTACTTTCAAGTCCACTCGCAGTATTATCGTATGTAACATCTTTACTTGGAAAATATGTTGCTGCTATTACTCCTATAGTTCCACTTACTACTATCCCTAATATTAATCCTACTAAATAACTCTTTAAAAATTCTTTTATTTTTTTCATATTTTTTGGCTCCTTTTTTCAATTATAGCTATTTTTATGTGTCGAATTTTATCATATTTACTAAAATTATAACATAGTTTACACAAAATAGGAATATTTATTCGGATTTTTTAAAATATTTTTAAAATACAGTTTTGCAAAAAGGATACTTATGATAGAATTAATACATGGGTGATTATAATATGAATGAAAGTGTTGTTGTATACGTTGATTATGGTGAAATTCGCTTTAACATTAGGCCTATGATGGAAAAAAGGCATGTAAGCAAAACACAGCTCGCTAAGCGAACTGGTTTACATCATCAAATAATCAACAGATACTATAATAACGACTTGTCAAGATATGATAAAGATATCTTGGCGCGAATTTGTTACATTTTAGGTTGCGAACTTAGTGACATTATGTACTATGAAAAACCTAAAAAAACAGAAAACCGTTAGTTTTGTTCTAACGGTTTTTTCGCGATTATTTATATCTTTGTGATAGTACTTGTTTTTTTGCTAGTACCCAATCATAGTTTTTACTGATAATTGTTGAATCACAGTATGGGCATTTATTTGAGTTTTGGTTTTCTAAAGGTGCGCCACAGTTTGGACATTTATTTGTTTTTTTACTTAGGCCTTTATTGAAGGTCATGGCATAGTTATAGATAACTTTTTTCTTATCGGTACCTCTTACTACTTTTTTATCTTTATTTGTTATATAGTCAAAACATTCTATTTGCATGACTACAGTTAAGGATACGAATTCTTTTTTGATATCCATGCCTACGATATTAAAGCCTAATAAGTTAAAGTCTTTCATAACATTGGTTTGTTTTTTGACTTTTAATGTGGTTAACTGTGATTTATACATATTAAACATTTCATCGGTTACATTTTTTCTAATTGTATTATTATCAAAGTTCATCCAAGCTATTTGAATATTTTTATATATTTCATAGGCTTCATTTTTAAATTTTTGTTCATTAAAGTCTGGGAGTATTTCTTTTAATTTTTCAATATTATATGGTGGAATATTTTTTAATGTTGTTTTTGGCATACTACCACTTTGTTTAGTTTTTAATATTATAGCAGCAACGATTATTAATGTTATACCTAAGGTTATAAGGGCAGTTACAGGATCGGCACTAGTTGTACTATAATAATGTCCTCCATAAGAAGAGCCACTACTCCAGCTTGAACCAGAGCTAAAGCCACCTCCAGATGAACCGCCTGAGTAACTACCATCAAATCCAGAATCAGCTTCTGGATGATAAAAAGGTATGATTAAGATAAAACAAGCAAATATAATTAATAATATTTTTTGAATTTTTTTATTCATTTGATTACTCCTTTATCTTGTTTCAATATGTGCTAATACCCAGTCTTTATCTTCGAGGTTGTATATTGTTCCGCAGTAGGCACATTTGCCATTAGCATTAACATCAATAGAGGCACCACATCCTGGACATTTTCTAACTGAAGCTGATTCTTTATGGTTTATTTTTTTTATGAATGTAAGGTAATTTGCTCTTTCACTTCTAACATCAGTATCGCCGCTTATATAGTTAGCGTCTTCATCCATTAAATAATCTAAATAACGCGATAAAATATATACTTTAATTATCATTTCTGTATTTGTAATTTCATAATTTAATATTTCTGTTTGGGCAACATTAATTTCGTCATACATTTGAATTTGATGATTTTTTGTTAAATTTTCTATTTTTTGTTTATAAGTATTATAAACTTCTTCTGATAGGAAATGTTTTACGTTATCTATTTCTTTTGTGACGACGGCTAAATGAAGCTGAATGAAAACATTATCAACATATGTTTTGAATTTACTTTCTGAGAAGTCTGGATCATATTTTAATATTTCATTCATTATTTTGCTTCCTTACCACAATTACTACAGAATTTACCATTTAATTTAGCTCCACAGTTACTGCAGAATTTTGGCGCATTGGTTTGGACTGCACCAGCTACTTGTGGAGTTGCTTGAGCAGTGGTTTGGGCATTATTTAGATTTTGATTTACAGCATTTATCATGTTAGCACCAGCTTGATTAGCCATACCCATGCCCATGAAGCCCATCATTGAACCAGCTTCATTAGAGGCAGCACTTTCCATAGCTTCAGCAGAAGCACTAGCCATTAAACCTGATTGCAAAGTTGGATCTGAGAATATTTTTGCGTCATCAATACGCGATACTCTTTTCATTGACTCTTCGGTTAAGTTTATATCGCCCATAGCTACATCTGTAACCATTAGACCATATTGTTTTTTCCAAGAATCGTCTAAGCATTTATTCATTTCATCAGAAATGTCACTACCATAAAGTCCCATGTCTCCAAATGACACTTTTTTATTTCTCATGACATTAGAGATTGCTAGTGTTACTTTTTCAACAAATTTTGTTTTTAATTGACTTCCTACAACTTCGTCAAAGGTAATTGTATCTTTAGGGTTAGTACCAATAACACTTGCGATTAATACTGCTGGATCGACAACTCTAACAGCATATTCACCAAAGAAAGTTACTTCTAAAGTACCATATTTTTCATCAGTTATTTTTTTAGGCTGCGGACTACCAAATTTATTTCCAAGCATGTTTTTAGTATTTACATAATATACTCTTTGGTCGTGAGCTGGCTGACCACCATAAGTAATACGCCTTCCAATATTTTTTATTGTCTCTTTTACGCCTTTAAAGAAACCTCCGTCAAAAACTGTTGGTTCAGTGCTTTGTTCATAAGTATAGATACCTGGTTCTGCTGAGAAGTCAGCAATTGCACCATTATCGATAACCATCATGGCCATACCTTCTGGTACAACGATTTGACTACCTTTGGTAATTATTCCTTCTTCAGGATTTTTATTACCTTCTCCATGATTTACTTTTCCTCTTTGAATTAAAACATTATTTGCAATTTCTGGACATTCAATAAATTCCTTAAATTGATCTCCTAATCCAGATGATACTGAACTAGTTACGGCTTTAATTAAACCCATTATATTCACTCTCCTTTATTTTAATTATATACTAGTTGATTTTTTTAAGCAACTTTTTAAAGAAAAAAACAACTTTTATTTGTTTTTTTTAGAGTTGTTTTGTCTTTGTTTATTTATATCTTCTATATTAACATCATCAAACAGTTGTCTTAGTTCAATATTTAATGCTTTAGCTATACGAGCTAAAGTATCTAGTCTTGGTCTTTTGACTATTTTTATGGCTTCTAAACTTCTTATAAATTGATGCGAAAGTTCGGTACGGTCGGCTAATTCTTGGGCAGTTATACCTATTTTTTTTCGATATTTTTTAATATTTATTCTTGCTTGGTAAAAACAAAAATCATCACTTTTTTTATCTATTTTCATTTTCTATTATAAGTGATAATGTTAAATGAACAAGGGTATTCGCATATATATTAAAATGTTCTTTTTCCATAATTTCAACTTCCTTTTATAAAAGTTTACCATTTATATATATTTTTTTCAACTATTTTCATTTTCGGTTATGACTTTTTCTAATATGTTTAAAAGTCTATTTTGGTTATTTAAGAGAACTTCTATTTTATGATGTAGATCTTCTAAAAGAAGTTCACTTTTTAGGTCTATTTTATAGTCATTTTGATTTCTTAGGCTATCTTTTTTTGATGCTCTATTTTGGCTCATCATGATAATTGGAGCTTGAAGAGCGGATATACATGATAGGATTAAATTTAATAAGATATAAGGATATGGATCTATTTTATTTTCTTTTAGTATTATGGTATTTATTAACATCCACATTATTAGAAAGATTATTGATATAAATATGAAAGACCAACTGCCGGCTATTTCCGATATTTTATCGGCCATTTTTTCGCCAAAAGTAAGGTTTCTTTCTTCTTCTTTATCGATATCGATGGCAACTGAGGAGTCGGCTAGAAGGTCTATTATATCTTCTTTATCTTGTTTTTCAAGGTTTTGATTTAATATCATTTGGACTATTTTTCGTTTTTCTTTTTTAGACATATCCTCACCTTACAATTATTATGGTGTATTTATTATTTATTTATTCAATTTAAATCTACTAATTTTTCATCTAATATAGAGTATAAATAAATTTTTGTATTTTTATTAGTGATATT
>CALVRS010000083.1 GCA_944358725.1 uncultured Bacilli bacterium | reverse complement strand
AAATTCTAAAAAATAGAATATTAATATTCATACTAGGAGGAATTGTTTTCGGAACAATAGGTGTATCAGCCGCCACATATTTTGAAAGTAATTTAGTAACTTATGATAATACAGAAAGTGGACTTTCAAGTACAGATGTACAGGGGGCGATAGATGAACTTTATAATGAGTGTTTTCCACCTGAACCAACTGGAGGTAATATGATTTTGGATATGGTAGATTTAGTAACTTCTGGTGATGGTTTATATGAGGATAAATATGAAGAAGATAAATATACATATAAAGGAGCCAACCCAAATAATTATATAACATTTAATGGAGAAAAAGCTGGTTGGAGAATAATTTCTATTGAAAAAAGTGGCATAATAAAGATTGTAAAAAGTGATAGTATAGGAAAGATAGCATGGGATTCATCTTCAACTAATTGGGCAAAGCCAGCTAGCTTAAATACATATTTAAATGAGACATATTATAATAATAAGTTAACTTCTACTGCAAAAAATATGATTGTTAGTCATAGCTTTGGAATTAGAGCTGTAACTGATAGAAATAATAATTTAACAGAGCAAATAAAGGAAGAAAACAGTGTTACGTGGACTGGAAAGGTAGCTTTAATTACACTTAGTGAATTTATTAGAGGAAGTTCAAATCAAGAAAAATGTGGTACTTTTGCAGCAATTGATAATTTGACTTTATCTAATGCTGATAGTTTGTGTGGCGGAACCAATTGGATGTTTGATTGGGTGCGTTATAGATGGTTTTTGGAAGTTCAAATATTGTCTTTTATTTAACTGATTCATATAGTTTTAGGAGTGGTTATACTATTAGTAGAGCACTTGATGTTACTCCAGCTATTTATTTGTCATCAGATATCAAAATCACAGGAGGAGATGGCAGTCAATCTAATCCATACCAAATATCCTTATAAATAGTAAAAAAGATTAAATTTCAAAAAAATTTAATCTTTTTATTCTTCTAACTTAACTGTCGGAATAACATCATCTAAAGAAGCTTTGTTTTCAGTTGGTTCTGTTCCCTTAATATAATATAACACCTTAGCCTTAGAACCATTATCCGCCGCTTTGCCGCTTATTGGCTCTATTGCTACACCAACCACATTTTTAGGCGTTTCATACCAAGTTTCTTCATCATTCTTTCCTTCTAAATAGCCCTCCATCACATCAACCCATGCATTTTTCAAATTCGAACTATCTTTACTTGATACATCCTTGTTGTCATCATATCCTGTCCACATACCAACTAAAACATCCTTATTATAACCAAAAATCAAATTATCTGTATTAGTTGTCCCGGATTTTAAAGCATATTTGTGAGTCATTTTTGGCGCAATACTAAGACAAGTAGGCGTATTATAATCTTGAAATTCCTTCGCATACGTTGTTGTTAAAAGTTCATTCAAAACATAAACTGTATTTTTATTTAAAACATTTTCTAAACTAGGCTTATATTCATATAAAACATTACCATCAATATCCGTAACTTTACTTATAAAATAAGGTTTAACCTTGTATCCTTCATTAGCTAAAGCTGAATAAGCTCCCATCATATCCATCATATTAATCTCAATCGCACCTAAAGCAAGCGAAGGTAAAGTGTTCAACTCCTCATCAATACCAACTCTTTTCAAAATATCCGGTAAAGCATTGTCGCCCAAAAACAAGTGAGTTTTAACCGCATAAATATTATCTGAATAACTAATAGCCGCTGCTAAACTAATTGGTCCATTCGCATATTCATCATTGTAATTTTTGGGAGTATAAGTTTTATTGCCAGAAAAACTAAAAGTTGTCTTTTCGCTAGTAAAAGTAGTTGATGGTGTAAAACCATTTTCTAATGCTGAATAATATAAAAACGGTTTAATAGTCGAACCAACCTGTCTTTTAGCCATTGTTGCTCTATTGTATTGACTTTTACTATAATCTCTGCCACCAGATAAAGCTAAAACCTTTCCTGTCTTAGGGTCCATAACCACCCCAGCCATTTGAATATCAGGATTAGTAATATTCTTATTCGCACTGTCTTCTAATATTCTTTGTGCATTTACATCTAAATTAGTATATATCTTAAGACCTCCAGTTTCTAAAAAAGAAGACGGTATAGTATTAATTGAAGCAAGCTCATCCATAACTGCGTCCTGATAATACATCATCATTTTCAAATTTGCCTCATCTTCACTTTTCTCATAATTAAGTTTTGTATTATAAGCAATATCAGCTTCAGATTGCGTAATATATCCATTACTAACCATCGCATTTAAAATAATTCTTTGTCTTTTCTTGGCCTCTTTTTCATTAATTAAAGGAGAATACTTACTAGGATTTTTAGGTATCCCCGCCAGCATACTTGCTTCTGCTAAAGTTAAATTCTTCGCTTTTTTGTTAAAATAATACTTAGATGCATTTTCAATACCAAAAATACCACCATAATTAATCGTATTTAAATAACCTTCTAAAATATCATCCTTGCTATAATGCGTCTCTAACCTAATTGTAATCCAAGCCTCCTTTATCTTCCTGTCCCAAGTCTTGTCAAAATCTAAAAATAAATTTTTAGAATACTGCTGGGTAATAGTCGAAGCACCCTGTAAAGTTTCCCCAGACTTTATATTAATAAACATCGCCTTTATAATTCTTAAAAAATCAAAACCATGATGCTTGTAAAAATTTTTATCTTCAGTCGCAATCGTCGCATTAATCAAATGCTTTGAAATATCCTTTAAACTCACATTCTCATCCGAACTAGACGCGTAAACATCGCCATTAATATCATATAAATGATATCCATTCGCACCAGTAATTGGTAATTTTGGCTGCACTTTCGCATATAAATATATACCGAAGTAAATTAAAGCAAAAAAGAAAATAATCATTAAAATAATAATTAACCATTTTTTTGATTTCTTTTTCATTAAATCACTTCGCTTTCTAAAAATTATTATTGGAAAAATTTTCAAAAATATAAGTAAAAAAATCATATATATGTTATAATTTTTGTGCGAGGAAAAAATATGAGTAAAATAAACATAATAGCCACTTTACAAAAAGGTCATGAAACACATAAGTTTCAGGGAAAAGATTTAAAAAATAAAAATCAAATAATCTATATTGATAAAAATGTTCAAACAAAAATAACAATTAAAGATATTATAACCATTGAAAGAAAAGCCGATTATTATTTAAAATTAAACTTTAAAAAAGGTATAAAACAAAAAGGAATATATAAAACTAATTATGGAACTTTAAACCTTACAACAATTACTGAAAACTTATCATATGAAAATGGTGAAATAAAAATCACTTATAAACAAAGCATAAATGAATCACCCCCAGAAACATTTACATATATTTTAAAATTTACTCTTGACACATAGATAGAATATGATACAATGTTTTAAGATTAAAGACATTAATTAGGAGGTATAATATGAAATTATCAAAAATGTCTAAAGATGAGTTAGAACTTTATTCCTATACAGATTTGGCTGCTATGATTTTAAAAGAAGAAAAAAAGAGCTTAACAACTCCAGAAATATTTAAAAAAATATGCAAATTATTGGAAATGACTGATGATGAATACGCAAGTAAAATAGGCGATTTTTATACATCTTTAACTACTGATAAAACATTTATTTTGCTAGAAGATGGTACTTGGGACTTAAGAGATAAACACTCAGTTAAAATAAACTTAGAAGATGACACAGAAGATGAAGAAGATCTAGCTGAGACAGAAGATGAATTAGATGACGAATTAGATGATATGGCCTCAGAAGATATGCACGATATGGATGATGACTCTGATATTGATGATCCAGATTTAGATGATGCTGTTGATATGGAAGACGAAGACCTAACTATTATTGATGAAGAAGAATTAGACTAATTTAAAATATAAAATTAAAAGGGGATGTTGGGAAATTAAATAATTAATTTTCTAATTATCTTATGTACATAGTTTTATTGCGGGCGTTAAAACATTTTCTTCATCTTCTAAAGGTACTGTCTACCCAACAGTTTTTCTCTCATCTGAAGTTCAAATCACAGGAGGAACAGGCACTCAAAATGATCCAT
>CALVRS010000082.1 GCA_944358725.1 uncultured Bacilli bacterium | reverse complement strand
AACAGAAAAAGCGTTGTCTATTCTTATGAGTAAAGATAATGTTTATAAATACCCTGATCAGGATGTTATGAATGTCTTACTGAAAGGGATGACATTATTTTTGCCTCGTGAGTACAATACAATTTATACAATTAAAAGTGAATTAAAAGACAAAACACATCAAAACTATAAAAAGCTGATTACAGAAAGTACTCTTCTTATTCATTATACAGGTGCAACTAAACCGTGGCACAAATGGGCAATTTATCCATCGGTAAAATACTATAAAATAGCTTTAGAAAATTCCCCCTGGAAAGATGACTCTCCACGAGATGCGAAATCAATTATTGAATTTAAAAAAAGATATAAACATCTTTTAGTGCAACATCATTATATCTCAGGAATTATAGCAGGAGTCTGTTATCTTTGCCGAAAATATTACCGTAAATAACATTTAACTGGTTTATTATGATTCAGAAGAGCAAGATCAAAGACTTGGTTGTTTTTACCGATGAAAACAATTCAAAGTACCTCAATGTATTAAATGACTTCTTGTCTTATAATATAAATATCATCAAGGTTTTTCGTTCTATTGATGATACAAAAGTTATGCTTATTGATACCGATTACGGTAAATTGATTCTTAAGGTTTTTTCTCCGAAAGTTAAGCGTAACGAACGTTTCTTTAAGTCTCTGTTAAAAGGTGATTATTACGAACGCCTTTTTGAGCAAACCCAAAAAGTACGAAATGAAGGGTTAAATACACTCAATGACTTTTATTTATTGGCTGAACGGAAAACCTTACGTTTTGTCCATACTTATATCATGATCATCGAGTATATTGATGGCATAGAGTTGTGTGATATGCCCGATATTGATGATGCGCTAAAAAATAAAATTCAGCAATCAATTAATGCCTTACATCAACATGGCATGGTTTCTGGCGACCCCCATCGTGGTAACTTCATTATAAAAAATGGTGAGGTTCGAATTATCGATCTCTCCGGAAAGCGTGCTTCAGCGCAGCGTAAAGCGAAAGATCGTATTGACTTAGAGCGTCATTACGGTATTAAAAATGAGATTAGAGATCTAGGCTATTATCTTTTAGTATATCGTAAAAAAATGCGCAATTTTATGCGGCGTTTGAAAGGGAAACCAGCGCGCTAAAAAAAATCCCACAATTACATGTCTTCACCAGGACAGTTTTAAGCGGAGTTATTTATTTCACAGGTTTATCATGAAGAATATTAGATACATTGACAAAAAAGATGTTGAAAACCTGATTGAAAATAAAACATCTGATGATGTTATTATTTTTCTTTCGGGCCCTACATCGCAAAAAACACCTTTGTCAGTATTACGAACAAAGGATATTATTGCTGTCAATGGTTCTGCGCAATATCTGTTAAGTAATAATATCGTTCCTTTTATATATGTACTTACAGATGTCCGATTTTTACATCAGCGTCGTGATGATTTTTATAAATTTAGCCAGAGAAGTCGTTATACCATAGTAAACGTTGACGTTTATGAACACGCTTCCAAAGAAGATAAACTTTATATCCTCCAGAACTGCCTCGTATTACGGTCCTTTTACCGTCGGGAAAAAGGTGGTTTTATAAAGAAGATTAAATTTAATATTTTGAGACAGATTCACAAAGAACTGCTGATCTCTGTACCGTTGTCTAAAAAAGGTCGTCTGGTTGGATTTTGCAAGGACATTAGTCTTGGTTATTGCTCATGCCATACTATTGCCTTTGCTGCAATTCAAATCGCATATTCACTTAAGTATGCGCGGATTATTTGTTCTGGTCTTGATTTAACGGGTAGCTGTTCTCGTTTCTATGATGAGAATAAAAATCCCATGCCCTCGGAATTAAGTAGGGATTTATTCAAAATATTGCCATTTTTTCGTTTTATGCATGATAATGTAAAAGATATTAATATTTATAATTTATCAGATGATACAGCTATTTCTTACGATGTAATTCCATTTATTAAACTTCAAGACATCAGTGCAGAAGAATCAAAAGATATGACAAGAAAAAAAATGCAATATAGAACTTCAACCGATTCTTATGCTAATTAATCATCCTGAAACTAAAATAATATGGTATAAAAATGCGCTTAGGAACTTTTCACAAAAAGAAAAGATTTTATATAAACAAAATCAAGATTAATTTCCTTTCTTTTTTATTTCGTAATAAAATAAATAATCAAATTACAGATCCAGCACAAGTTAAATCATGCCTTATTATTCATGATAATAATAAACTTGGTGATCTAATTGTATTAAGTTCGATTTATCGTGAACTTTATAGTAAAGGGGTTAAAATAACTCTTCTCACAAATAGAAAGGGTGGGGAATTTCTCTCTAATAATAAAAATATATTTGAGTTCTGTATTAAAGAATCAACCGGTTTTCTTGAAATGCTTACTCTATGTAAGCATCTGCGGGATTTACAGTTCGATATTGTATTAGACCCCTTTGAAACTATGCCCTCATTTAAGCATAGCTTAATATTATCAAGTTTAAAAGATTCTTACATTCTGGGTTTTGATCATTGGTATAAGCGTTACTATTCATTTTACCATCCCCACGATGAATGTTTAAAAGAACATATGAGTACACGAGCAATAGAAATACTGAAGCATATTTATGGTGAGGGTAAATTTTCCACCAACTACGACTTGCATTTACCAGTAGATGTTGAAGATAAAATAAAAGAATTTATTGGAGATACAAGAATAGTCATTATTAATCCATTAGGTGCAAAAAAAATATGCCGTCTTACGTTTGAGCAAATAAAAGTTATATATCAAGAAGTGAAAACACACTTTGAAAATTATCGGATTATATTTACCGGGTTACCGCAAGATTTATTGACAATACCAATACTTGAAATCGAAACACTACCATTTGATGAGTTTATTTATACCGTTGCGTTGACCAAGTATAGTGATTTTGTCATTTCTGTTGATACAGCTCTTGTTCATATCGCTGCGGCTTATCATAAACCAACGCTTGCATTTTACCCTAATTCACGTACTCCGGAATATCCCTCGCATTTAATTTGGTCCCCGAATCATCATAAATCTATACAAATAGTATCCCCAACATATACGGTAAAAGATATCGATACTGAAACTTTAACTAATTCAGTAAAGAGATTAAGTTGTATAGATAAGAAGTGAGTTTTAACTCACTTCTTAAACTTGTTTATTCTTAATTAATTGTATTGTTACGATTATTAATGACGAGTAAGAGGACTATAGCGGATATAATGATAATTGGAATGCTGCGTGCCCATATGATCACATCACTGAGTCCAATCCCCACAATGCCAAGCGTTAATATCAACAAACCCAAAGCTCGTTTTTTATATGCTATATAAAATAGTGAAAAATAGAGGAAAAGTGTGGAAAAAATTCCCATCAGACCTTTCAGTGACCCTGCTTCAATTATCTCATTATGTAGATGTACGTTAGAAAACTCCAATGCCCCTCTTAGCCTATTGTGTTCTGCAACTAACAAATTCATACTTTCAGCGCGTGACTCTGCTGATCTAAATGAAAAAGGTGACTTTATGAATATATTTAAACCAATTTCGTACATTGCCAGTCTTGCACCTAGGGAAGTAACACTATTAGCATTGGTATAACTGTTTAAGTCATTTAATGCTTCATTATAGCGATTCTGTATTGGTTTATTAAATATAATAACAATGCTAGCTAATATAGCAATTAGTAGAACAATAGAGGAAGTGAATTTCTTGGGTGATTTATTATAATAAGCTATTAATGCAGCAACACAAATTATAGGGAACAGGAGTAGGGTTGCTCTGGTTTGTGTTAGCGCCAGAACATAAAGTACCGCGCAACTATTTAATAAAAATAAAAAAGGATGATTTTTCTTAGTATAAAGAATCGCAACGCCACTAACTATCCCTATTAGCATTGTTGAATATGCTGCTCCTGTTGCCGTTCCTACACCAAAAGAAATGCGGTCATTTTCATGAATGCTATTAATATACATTGCATATCCAGCAATTAGAAATGACAGAGAATACAAAGTGTATAATACACTCTCTTTTTTTGATTTTAGCTGGCTAGTTAGTGTCAAGAAAACAATAAAAGAACCAAATATAAATATTTTGGCAGTATTTAAATAACTATGGTAAGTAGCACGAAATGGCGAATTATCTACTTTAAACGCAGAATACCAAATTAAATCAAGCAAGCCTATTAAAAATATAGAAAGGGGAAGAATAAGGTTTTTTATATTATAATTTTCTTGTCTGCCACGTAAAATTAGTGACAATAAGCAAACTATAGCAGTGATATTATATATTTTTATGCTGAAAGTATTATCGACGAATGCAATTATCATTGAAAAAAAACATAATATATAAGTTATTATCTCTAAAATCATTGATGATTTCAGAGTGTAAGGTTTCAATGAATGAAGTTTAAAGGATGTTAGCATGTTTTACCTTTATAATGATGATAACTTTTCCAAAACTGCTTGACTGTTGAGGTTAATTAAATTTTCTCTTGGAGCCCTACATACCATCTGATTCTTCCCATACCCACCAATTAATCCCGGATCGGTTGGTCCATAAACCGTGATATTGGGTCTATCCAGTGCCGCCGTTAAATGGCTTAACCCCGTATCCACCGACACTACAAATTTAGCCCCGGCCAGCACGCGGGCAACGCCTTCCAGACTCATCTTCGGCAATACTTCAACATAAGCAAATCCTTCCGCCAGTCGTTTCGCCCGTTCTTCCTCATGCGGCGCGCCCC
>CALVRS010000081.1 GCA_944358725.1 uncultured Bacilli bacterium | reverse complement strand
TATCACCTACTTTAAGAATATCACAAACTAATGTTTGTGTAAAGAAAAATCGATAAATTTTAATAATATTTCGTTAGATGTGTATAGATATTTTGGATTTATGTAGATATTATCTTTATTTTCTTTTAAAAGTTTTTGATTTAAAAGTTCTTTTATTATTTGAAGGTTATTTATATTTATTTGATATTTCTTTTGGAAGTTTTTTTTATTTATTCCTTTTATTTTTCTAAAACCTAGAATAAATTCATTTTGAATTATTTCATCTTTAGTTAATGAATATTTATTTAAGATATAGTTTCCTTTTAAATATTCAGTTAGGCTTTTAGTGTTTTCATATCTTTCGTTTTTTAAATAACCACTTGCGCCTAGACCAAAACCATAATAGTTTTGATTATTCCAATAGACGAGGTTATGTTTTGATTCATAGTTTGGATATGAAAAATTACTTAGTTCATATTTTAAATATCCATGTTTTTCTAATATGTTTGTTATTTTATCATAGATTTTTCTTTCTTTATCATCATCTAATGGTTTATAGTTTTCGATATACAGTTTAGTATTTGGCTCTAGAATTAAGCAATAAGCTGATATATGTTTTGGGTTTAATTTAATGATTTTTTCAAGATCTTTTTCAACATCTTTTTCGGTTTGATTTTGAAAGCCATACATTAAATCGATATTTATATTATCAAAGTTTTGAAAAGCATATTTTAGGTTTTCGATATTTATTTTTCTATTTAAGGTTTTTAAATAGTTTTTATTAAATGTTTGAAGTCCAATGCTTAGTCTATTTATTTTTGTTTTTAGAAAGTTTATTTTTTCTAAGGTTAAATCTTCGGTATTGGTTTCAAAGGTTATTTCAGCATTTTTATCTAGTTTGAATATTTGAATTATTTTAAACAGTTTTTTTAATTCGTTTAAGGATAAAGCGCTTGGTGTGCCACCACCGATATAGAGGGTTTTTATTATTTCTCCTTGATAGTTTTGTTTGATTTCATTTTCTAAGGCTTTTAAGTATTTATCTATCCACTTTTCATTTTTATACAATTTACAAAAGTCACAGTATGAGCATATTTGAGTGCAGAAAGGAATATGAATATAGATGCTCATTTTTTTCCTTGAAAGTGGAGGTTTTCGATTGGTTTTGTATATATGCCTTCTTCGGATATTAAGTTTGCTAAAACGTGCAGGCGATATTTTTCTAATCCTTTAAAGTATTTTCTATCAATGGCTGTTTTTCGAAAGTTTATTAAATCATATATATATAGTTTGCCTAAGGGAATTTTTCTACTGGTAAAAGCTTTTAGTCTATCTAAGGAGTTTTCCTCGACATTTGCTTTTTGTTTTAAAACTTGGTTTAAAGCATTTAGAAGTTCTTCTCTTTTAGCGGTTAAGGCTTTGATATTAGCATCTTTTTCTAGTTTTGCATTTAGATGGTTATTTAGCTTTTGAAAGAATTTTTTGGCGATAGTTTGCATTTCTTCATTATAATCCATGGTAATTGTTCCTGCTTTTAAATCATTTTCATAGATGGTTTGAATTTTGATTATTTGTTGTTCAAAGTCTTTAAATAGTTTGGTTATTTTAGGATCTACTGGTTCTACTTTAAGATTATAATATAAATTTTCTAATTCTTTTTGATCCATTTGGATATTTACTATTCTTTCGATATATTTTGGGTAATCAAAGTTTTCTTCTAATATTTCATCTGGTGATGGTGGAATAATTACTTTATTTTGACCATTTATGTTTTTATTTATGTAATTCATATTTACACCTACTTTTCTTCGTCTATGTTTAAAACGGCTAAGAAGGCTTCGCTTGGAACTTCAACTTTTCCAACCATTTTCATTCGTTTTTTTCCTTCTTTTTGTTTTTCTAACAGTTTTCTTTTTCTGGTAATATCACCACCATAGCATTTAGCTAGGACATTTTTTCTTAATGCTTTGATATCGGTTCTAGCAATTACTTTTGAACCAATGACACACTGAACTGGAACTTCGAAAAGTTGTCTTGGAATTATTTCTTTTAATTTATTTACGATGGCTTTACCGCGGTTATAGGCAAAGTCTTTATGGACGATTAGGCTTAAAGCATCTATGGCCTGACCATTTAAGAGGATATCCATTTTAACAAGGTCGCTTGGTTTATAACCGATTAGGTCGTAGTCAAATGAAGCATAACCTTTGCTTGAACTTTTTAGTTTATCGAAGAAGTTATAAACTATTTCGGAAAGTGGCAGTTCATAGTGGAGATTTACTCTATTTTGACTTATGTATTCCATACTTATATAGTTACCACGTTTATTTTGGCACAGTTCCATGATGCTTCCAATATAGTTACTTGGAACATAAATGTTTGTTTTGATGTAAGGCTCTTCTATTGTTTGAATTTGAACTTTATCTGGCATTTTTGCTGGACTATCGATATAAATTATTTCGCCATTTGTTTTAGTTATTTTATAGATTACGGAAGGAGATGTAGCAATATGATTTATACCATATTCTCTTTCTAATCTTTCTAGGGTTATTTCTAAGTGCAGAAGTCCTAGAAATCCACATCTAAAGCCAAAACCTAAAGCAGCTGAGGTTTCTGGTTCAAATTCTAAGGCCGCATCATTTAATTTTAGCTTTTCTAAGGCTTCTCTTAAATCTGGATATTTATTTGTTTCAACCGGATAGAGCCCACAAAAAACCATTGGTCTCATTGGTTTATAACCTGGCAGGCTAGTTTCAGCTGGATCATTTTCTAAGGTTATGGTGTCTCCTACTTTGATATCGCTGATGCTTTTGATGCTGGCGCATATATAACCAACTTCACCACAAGTTAGAATATTTTTATTTTGATGTTTTGGAGTACTGACGCCAAGTTCAGTTACTTCGTAAGTGGCATTTGTGGCCATAAATTTTATTTTATCTTTGACTTTAAGTTTACCTTCTTTGATACATGCTAGGGCAATTACACCTTTATATGGGTCAAAATAACTATCAAAGACTAAGGCTTTTAGTTTTGCATTTTCCTCTCCTTTTGGAGCAGGAACTTTTTCGATAATTGTTTGAATTAGTTTATCGACGCCTTCGCCGGTTTTTGCGCTTGTTAAAATTATTTCATCTTCATTGAAGCCTAATGTGTTGATTAATTCTTCTTTTACTTTAGGGATATCGGCATTAGGAAGATCTATTTTATTGATAACAGGTATAATAGTTAGATTATTTTCTAGGGCTAGGTAGACGTTTGCGAGGGTTTGAGCTTCGATTCCTTGAGCGGCATCGACAACTAATATTGCTCCTTCACAGGCTGCTAAGCTACGTGATACTTCATATGAAAAATCGACATGTCCTGGAGTATCGATTAAATTTAAAATATAGTCTTCATTTTTATAATGATATTGTAGTTTTACGGCATTTAGTTTAATGGTTATGCCTCTTTCTCTTTCAATTTCCATGTTGTCTAAGAGTTGATCTTGTTTTTCTCTTTCACTAATAGCACCGGTTAGTTCTAAAATACGATCTGCTAGGGTGCTTTTACCATGATCAATATGCGCTATTATAGAAAAGTTTCTGATGTTTTCTTGTTTCATTTTGAATCACCTTTATATAATTATATCATAAACTTTATATAGAACATAAGTCAAAATTTATGCTTAAATAGTTTGTTCTAATCCTTTTATATATGAAAAAACGATAACTTTTTAGTTATCATTTTTTATCACATATTAATGTACTATTGCTGATTTGATTACATGATATGTTGCCAAAGGTTAAATCTTTTACGGTTGTGGTTCCATCGATATTTATTATAATTGTACCAGATGAAGGTAGTTTACCTTCAAATTTAATATTTAAACTATATTTATAATTTACTTTTTTATTATTTTCATAGAAAGTATAGTTTTCTTTATCAAAGACAGCTTTAAAAGGAAGAGATACTTCGTTTTTTAAATTCATGCTGGTGTATATGGCTTTAACACTTTTAACGGTATTATATGTACTGGTAATAGCTGATTCTTTAGATATGTTATAAATTATAGTATTAACTGATGGAATAGTAATTATAAGCACGACAAATAAGACTATAATAACTAAGCCATATTCAATCATTTTTGTTGTTTTACTATGTTCATTTTCTTCTTTCATATAACCAGCCTCTAGTATAATAATAGCATATATATGATTTTTAGGCAAGAAAAAAGCGGTATGTTATTCCGCTATGATTTTTTACTTGGATTATGTTGGTCATTAACTGCATTTGTTACTGTAACATCGGCTATATTTCTTGAACATACCATGTCATTAGTATTAAATTCTGCTTTATTACCTTCTGTCATTGTTGAGCAATAATAGTTACCAAATTTTAACTGGTGGGCAACTACACTACCATCTGATCTTATAGTAACAAAACCTCCTTGTGGCATTTCTCCACTTGCTTGTACTGGACGGTCATTTACATATCCTAGACCATAACCTGAACCATCGGCATTAGTACCGTAATCACCGGTTTCTCCCTTATCATTTCCTCTTGGAAAATTAACAGTATAAGGAACACCAACAACGCTATCATCTACTTGTGCCTGTGTAAATGAAAGATTTACAGCACTTATTGTTCCATATGCTTTATCGATAGCCGCATTTTTTCTAGCGTCTTCAATAACATTTAGGATTACAGGTGTTGTAATTAAGGCGATAATAGCTAAGATAACGATTACAGCCAAGAGCTCAATCAAAGTAAAACCTTTTGAATTATTTCTCATCTATTTCACCTCCTCGCCCCTTATTCTGTTACCAATATACCACATTTTGTTTCATAAATCAATCTTTTTCTGATTTTAATTTTTGGATAATGATGTCAAGTTCTTGTTTTTCTTTTTTGAGGGTTTCTCTTTCATTTTCAACTATATTTTTGGGTGCTTTATTGATATAGTTTTGATTTGCAAGTAATTTTTCTCTTCTATTTATTGATGTTTCTAGGTTTTCTTTTTCTTTATATAGGTTTTCAATTTCAGCTGTTTTATTTAAGGAATTATCATAATATAAGGTTACAATATCACCCATAAAGTTAAATTTTAAGTTTTCTAATTTTTGATAGTTTTGGATGTTTTGATTTTTTAACATTTTATTTAAAATGTTTTCATTATTTTTTAGGATTTCATTTGTAAAGCTAATGTAATTTTCTTTGATGTTATTTTCAAGTTTTGCTTTTCTTATTTTTTTGATTAGATCTATTATATTATCCATGTTTTTTGCTTCTTCGAATATTTCTTTTGGATTATATTCTGGGTATCTACTTAACATAATAGACTTTTCGGCTTTTAATTTAGTATATATTTCTTCAGTAACATATGGCATGAATGGGTGTAGCATTTTTAATATGGCTTTTAATGTTTTAGTGAGCATTGTTTTAGTGGTATTATTCATATTTATTTTGGATAATTCAATATACCAATCACAAAAATCGTTCCATATAAAGTTATAAAGGGTTGAGCCAACGATATTGAATTCATATTTTTCCATACTTTCAGTGACTTCTTTGATGGTTATGTTTAGTTTTGTTAATATCCATTTATCAGCTAAGGTTAAGTTTTCTTCAGTTGCTTCATAATTTTCAGTATTCATGAGGACAAATCTAGAGGCATTCCAAAGTTTATTGATAAAGTTCCAAGTTGATTTGACTTTTTCAGGATCATATTTAACGTCCATGCCAGGGGCGGATGAGGTGGTTAGGAAAAATCTTAAGCTATCAGCTCCATATTTATCGATTTCATCCATTGGATCTACTCCTTTACCTAATGATTTACTCATTTTACGTCCTAAATTATCTCTGACAAGGCCATGGATTAGACAGTCTTTAAATGGTCTTTGGCCGGTAAATTCTAGTCCTTGAAAAATCATACGACTAACCCAAAAGAAGATAATGTCAAAGCCAGCTATGATTACGTCGTTTGGATAATATCTATTTAAAAGTTCTGTATTTTCAGGCCAGCCCATGGTACTAAATGGCCAGAGGGCTGAAGAGAACCAAGTATCTAAGGTGTCTTGGTCTTGCTGCCACCCTTCTTCTTTTGGTGGATTTATTCCAACATAGATTTGATCATCTTTATACCAAGCGGGAATTCTATGTCCCCACCAAAGTTGTCTTGAGATACACCAGTCATGAGATATTTCTAACCAGTGATTTAAGGTTTTTTCAAATCTTTCTGGGAAGAAATTTACTTTAGTAGTACTATTTTTTTGATTTTTAAGGGCATTTTTAGCTAAAATATCCATTTTGACAAACCACTGTTTAGAAAGATATGGTTCGACGATGGCGTCACTTCTTTCGGAATGACCAACAGAGTGAGTGATTTTTTCTTGACCTAATAGTAGTCCTTGTTTTTCTAAGTCTTTGACTAATTGTTCACGGCATTCAAATCTATTTAATCCTTGATATTTACCTGCTTTTTCGTTCATAGTGGCATCGGGATTCATGATAACTATTTTTTCTAATCCATGTCTTTCCCCTACTTCGAAGTCATTTGGATCATGAGCAGGGGTTATTTTTACACAACCAGTTCCTTTTTCCATATCGGCATGTTTATCGCCAATGATAGGAATTTTTTTATTTACTACTGGCAAGATTACATTTTTACCGATTAGATGTTTATATCTTTTATCGTTTTGGTTTACTGCGACGGCGGTATCACCAAATAGAGTTTCAGGTCTTGTTGTGGCAACATCTAGGTATTCTTCAGAGTTTTCAAGATTATATTTTATATGATAAAATATTCCTTCTTCATCTTTATAGATTACTTCTTCATTTGAAAGTGCGGTTAGTTGAACAGGATCCCAATTGATTATTTTTTCTCCGCGATAGATTAAGTCTTTATTATAAAGGTCTACAAAGACTTTTTTGACGGCTTTTGATAGGCCTTCGTCTAGAGTAAATCTTTCTTTTGAGTAGTCTAATGCAAGACCTATTTTGGCCCATTGTTTATGTATATTATCAGCATATTCATCTTTCCAAGCCCAGGCAGCTTCTAGCCATTTTTCTCTTTCCATACTTCTTGGATCAATGCCTTTATCTCTTAATCTTTTATCGACTTTAGCTTGGGTAGCTATACCAGCATGATCCATTCCGGGAACCCACAAGGTATCAAAACCTTTTAGTTTTTTATATCTGATTAGGATATCTTGCAAGGCGGTGTCCCAGGCGTGACCAATATGAAGTTTACCGGTTACGTTGGGTGGTGGTATGACGATGGCGTACGGTTTTTTTGTTATGTCGCCAGCTGTGAAGTATCCTTGTTTTTTCCAATTTTCATATTTACCATTTTCAACTTTTATATGGTCATATTTTTTATCTAGCATTTTTATCAATCCTTTCATCTATGTATTTTATGGTTTCTAGATATATGTTTTCAAATATTTTATTATTTAATGTTTGATAGAAGTATTTTAGGTTTGTTTTAAATTCTTCTAGACAAATATCATTATTGATATCAAAGGCAAAAGCGAATTTTACGGTGATGTTATCGTTTATATTTTTGATATTATTTAAATTTATTTCTTTATGATTTTGAAAATCTTTTAATATTTCTTTGGATATTTCATCTTTAGATGATATTATTTCTTTTTCTTTTAAATAGCCAAGGAGAAATAATATGTCTATTTTATCGGTATCTCTAATTAGTTTAGCGTGCATTAGTTTTCTTTTATCTGATGTTTTTTCTATTTTAAATTTATTATGATTTTT